>JANQHP010000059.1 GCA_028282625.1 Rickettsiales bacterium
CGTGCGGCGATCAAACAACCCATGAAAGAGGGAGGATAGACAATGATGCGCCCTGCTACCTTTATGATTTTGGTATTTATTTCTGTGCTGGTCTTTTCAGTTTTTCAGGTGGAATCTGCCGTGTCTCAAATGCGCAACGACCTCAAAGAGCTCCATCGGCAGGTGAAAAGCGACCGTGAGACCATTCATGTGTTGCGCGCGGAATGGAGCTACCGTACGCGCCCGGCGCGCATACGTGCGATTGCCACCAAATATTTAGGCCTTTCGGTGATTGCTCCTTCGCAGGTTATTTCCTGGGAAAGTTTGCCGGAATTACGTGAACCAGACCTGCATGATTCTTCATCAGAAGAGGGCTTTTAGTCGATGGCAAAACGCCCCCATACACGCTCTTCATCCGCGCCTCGCAGAAGGAATACCTCTTCGGGTGCACCCAAGAAGGTGCAACGTATTGTGTTAAGTGGTGTGGTGGAGCAGGCGTTGAGTGTGGGTCGTATGCGTTTGTTGTTTGTGGGGACGCTTTACGTGTGTGCTTTGGTGGCCATTACGGCACGTTTGGTGGTGATTGGTGTTGGAGGCATGGCAGATCAACATGATAAGGGGCCAAGGCTGCATCAAGAGGCGCAGATTTTAGCGCGTGCCGAAATACGCGATCGGGAAGGCCAAGTGTTGGCGATGAATATGCGTATGCCTTCGCTTTACGCGCATCCAAAAGAAATTATTGATATCCATGAGGCGGTAGAAGCGGTGGTGCGTGTGTTTCCTGATATGTCGCACCAGGCGCTGTATCGGATGCTAGATGGTTCGCGGAAATTTGCCTGGATCAAGCGGCATATTTCGCCCAAGCAACAGGCGCAAATACACGAGCAGGGCATCCCGGGTTTTTATTTTGCAGAGGAAGAGAAGCGTGTTTACCCGCATGGGGAACTTTTTGCGCATGTGCTCGGTGCGGTGAACGTGGATAATAAGGGCATTGTGGGCATTGAAAGATTTTTTGATGACACGCTTCACACCCAAGCGGATCATTTGGATCTGACATTGGATATGCGGGTGCAATCGATTGTGGTGGATGCGCTTGCTGAAGCGTTTGAAGAATATCAGGCGCAGGCGGCTGCTGCGGTGGTGATGGACGCCAAAACCGGTGAGGTGCTTTCGCTGGTGAGCCTGCCTGCCTTCAATCCGAATGCACCGAAAACCATTCAAGGTAAGGCAGCTTTTAACCATGCGACCAAGGCGCTTTATGAGATGGGCTCTACCTTTAAGGCATTTACGCATGCGCTGGCTTTAGAAAGCGGTATGATGGATTTACATACGCAGCTGGATGCGCGCAAGCCTTTGAAAATATCACGCTTTACCATTCGTGATCATCATCCCAAAAAGCGCTGGCTTAGCCTGCCAGAGGTGTTGATGTATTCTTCGAATATTGGCGCGGCGCGTATGGCAGATCACATTGGTGCGCCTTTGCAAAAGGCTTTTATGGAGAAACTTCATTTGCTGGATGGGCTGTTGATTGACCTGCCTGAGGTGGCGTCGCCACTTTATCCAGGCCAGTGGCAGCGTACGCAATCTATGACGATTTCTTATGGTCACGGCATTGCGGTGACACCTTTGCATGTGGCAGCGGCGTTGGCACCTTTGGTCAATGGTGGGCTTTATTATATGCCGACGCTGGTGAAGGGGCGTATGGACCAAGACCCACAGCGTGTGATTTCTTCCCATACATCGGACAAGATGCGGAGCCTGTTGCACGCGGTAGTGGAACAGGGTACTGGAGGGCGCGCCCAGGCAGAAGGGTACTGGGTGGGAGGTAAAACAGGTACGGCAGAAAAGCCAAGCCAAAGCAGTTACGACAAAACACGGATGGTGACCTCTTTTGCGGGCGCTTTTCCTATTTATGAACCACGGTATGTGGTGGTGGTGGTGATGGATGAGCCAAAGGGCAATGAGAACACATTTGGGTATGCCACCGCAGGCTTTACGGCTGCGCCTGTGGTCAAGGCGATTGTGGAGCGTGCCGCTCCGGTGCTTGGCGTGGTGCCAGTGCCGCAGGATGATCCGGTGATGGAGGCGCGTATGGCGCTGCCGCAGGACGTGTTGCCGGCTGCGCCTGCACGTTTGGCTGCTCTACAGTAGGTTTTTGTGATGCTAGATGCCGCCTCTACGAAGCTAGTCTCCCTGGATTGGCTGATCGAGGGGCTGCCGATGGAGGGTGGTGAAGCGGGTTTTCTTCCCAACATTACCGGTTTGGCAGAGGATTCGCGTGCGTGCACAGCGGGATTTTTATTTGCAGGATTACCGGGGGTGGCGGCCAATGGTGTGGATTTTGTGGCGGATGCGGTGACGCGCGGTGCAGTGGCGTTGTTGGTGCCAGAAGGTGTCGTGTTACCGGATGTGGCAGGGGATGTGGTGGTCATCAAGAGTCAGGATATCTACGAGGATTGGGCAAGGGTGGTGCGTCGGTTTTTAGCAGCGCAACCGGGTGCCAAGGGCTACCCGCAGAAGCTGGTGGGTGTGACGGGGACGAATGGCAAAAGCTCGGTGGTGCATTTTTGCCGGCAGATATGGCATGCGCTTGGTATAAAGGCTGCCAGCATTGGAACGCTTGGTGTGATGGTGGATGCGGATCGCTTGATCGAGCCGTTGTTGCATACCACGCCTTCGATTTTGCAGATGCATCAATGGCTGGATCGACTTGCGCGATTGGGTGTAAGCTATGTGGCGGTGGAAGCCTCCAGCCATGGACTGGACCAGCAGCGTTTGGCGGGTATGGTTTTTGACGCGGCAGGTTATACCCAGCTGAGCCGCGACCATTTGGACTATCATGGGGATATGGCCTCCTATGCGGCTGCCAAGCAGTTATTATTTACACGTCATGTGCAAGCAGATGGCGTGGCGGTACTCAATCGTGATGACGGGCATTATAAGGATTTTGAGACGGCGGTCGGGCAGGCGGCGCTAGTGCGTTATGGCAAGGCGGGCAAGGAATTGCAGTTAGTGGATGTGAAGATGTTGCCGTATGGAATGGAGATGGAGGTACAGACGCTTCAAGGCCGCCACCGGTTGGAGGTGCCGCTGATTGGCAGTTTCCAGGCGGAGAATCTGCTCTGTGCGCTTGGGCTTGTGTTGGCAACGACCGATAAGGGTGAAGAAGAAGTGATGGCAAGCACACGCAAAGTGACGGCTTTGCACGGACGGATGGAGTGTGTGGCACGGCATGAAGTAGGCGCGATGATTGTGGTGGATTATGCCCATACGCCGGATGCACTGGAGAAGGCACTGCGTGCGGTGCGGTCGCATTGTGCGAGCAGGCTGCATCTGGTGTTTGGGTGCGGCGGCAACCGTGATGTGGGCAAGCGTGCAGAGATGGGCGCGGTAGCATATCAGCATGCCGATAGGGTCATCGTGACCGATGACAACCCGCGGAATGAGGCGCCGGAGCAGATTCGTGCGGCGATTATGCAAGCCTGCCCTGGCGCCAAAGAGGTGGGGGATAGGAGGGAGGCGATTGACCAGGCGATCGATGGTTTGAGAGAGGGGGATGTGCTGATTGTGGCGGGTAAAGGGCATGAGGACTATCAGCTGGTGGGTACAGAAAAGCTGGCATTTTCTGACAGTCGGGTGATAGTAGAGCATCCCAAAACAGTGGCGGTATGATGGCAGATTTATGGACGATAGAGGAAATGAGCCAAGCGCTTGGGTATGACGTTTCCTTGAAGCCTTTATGTGGCATGCGTGGCATCAGCATTGACTCGCGTAGCCTAGCTTCCGGCGATATGTTTTTGGCGCTCTCAGGTGCGCAGCATGATGGGCATGATTATGTGACGCAGGCGTTTGAGAAGGGTGCGGCCTGCGCGGTGGTGGAGCGCGTGCCTTCGGGTTTAAGCAAGGTGCAGCAGGAGGCTTGCGTGTGTGCACGGGATGTGACGCAGGCGTTGCTTCAGCTTGCACGTTGGCGTAGGGAGCATGTGGATGCGCGTGTGGTGGGAATCACAGGCAGCGTGGGGAAGACGAGTGTGAAGACCTGGCTGCATGCGGTGTTGCAAGAGCAGTGCCGCACGCATGCCACGCAAGGGAATTTGAATAATCACCTGGGTTTGCCACTTACATTGGCGCGCATGCCACGTGATACGGAAGTGGCGGTGCTGGAGATGGGCATGAACCATGCGGGAGAGCTGACCGAATTAAGTCAGATGGCCAAGCCGGATCTGGCCGTGATTACGGCGGTGGAGGCGGTGCATATGGAGCATTTTTCAGCGGTCAGCGATATTGCGCGTGCCAAATCGGAGATTGCAGCAGGCCTGTTGCCAGAGGGTACGATGCTGCTTCCGGCGGATAACCCGCATCTGGAGGTGATGCATGCCGAAATGAAGCGGTACGGCGTGCTACATGTGGTGCATGCGGGCGAAGGTGAAATGGCGGCATATCGTTTGATGGGAGTGATGCCTGAGCAGGGTGGCCAACGGGTGCAGGTGACCCTTGCGGGGCAGGCTTATGATTACCATCTGCCTTTTTTGGGCGGACATCATGCGAGCAATAGTGTGATGGTGCTGGCGCTGGTGCATCTGCTTGGGTGTGATGTGCTGCAGGCGATCAAGGTGCTGGAGCAGCAGCAACCGTGTGTGGGAAGGGGTGTGGTGGCCTCGTTGCCCTGCCCAGGCGATAAGACGCAGCATTATACGCTGATCGATGATAGTTATAACGCCAGTCCTGTTTCCATGCGTGCTGCACTTCAGGTGCTTGGAGCAGCCAAGACACAAGGAAAGCGGATTGCGGTGCTGGGCGATATGCTGGAGATGGGCGAGGAAGAGGTGGCGCATCATCTGGCGTTAAAAGAGGCGGTGGAGCAGGCGGGTGTGGCGCTTCTTTTGACAAAAGGCCCTTTGATGGAGGCGTTGCATCGCGCATGCCGGGAAGATAGGAAGGCGGTCCATGCAGAAAATGCACAGGCGTTGCTTGCTTTGTTGCAACAAGAGATTGCGCCTGGGGACGTGGTGCTGGTAAAAGGGTCGCATGGTAGCGGCATGTGGCACGTGGTGCAGATGCTGCAACAAGAGAGTGCATCAAAAGGATAGGTTGACCCATGTTGTATGAATGGCTACTGCCTCTTGCGGATGAATATGCTGCGTTCAACCTCTTTCGTTATCTGACATTTCGGAGTGGTGGTGCCTTGTTTACCGCGTTGATTCTCGGGCTTTTTCTTGGGCCGTGGATGATTCGTCGCTTAAGCGGCATGCAGGAAGAAGGCCAGCCCTTACGCGCGGACGGGCCGCCTTCGCATCTGCTGACGAAAAAGGGAACGCCGACAATGGGCGGGCTGCTGATGTTGTTTGCGGGCTTGGTGGCAACGCTCTTATGGGCGGATCTAACGAATGGATATGTGTGGATTGTGCTGGGTGTGCTGCTTGGATTTGGCTTGCTTGGGGCGATGGATGATATGCTCAAGCTCACCAGGCGGACGCATAATGGGATGTCAGCCAGGGTGAAGCTGATTGGACAGTGGAGCATTGCGGCGGTGGCCTGTTACGCAGTGATGGAGCAGGCGGCTCCTTCGCAAGCGACGCATTTGGCGGTGCCTTTTGTGAAGGATTTCCTGTGGAATATGGGGTGGTTTTATCTGATCTTTGCGATGGTGGTGGTGGTGGGTGCTTCCAATGCGGTGAATTTGACCGATGGGTTGGATGGGCTCGCGATTGTGCCGGTGATGATTGCCTGCGGGTGTTTTGGGCTGATTAGCTGGCTGGTGGGCAATGCGGTTTTTGCGGAGTATTTGCAGCTGCATCCGGTGCCAGGCAGCGGGGATTTGATGGTGGTGTGTGCGGCGATGATTGGCGCTGGGCTGGCGTTTTTGTGGTATAACGCGCCGCCGGCGCAAGTGTTTATGGGGGATACGGGTAGCTTGGCGCTGGGCGGTGTGCTTGGGATTGTGAGCGTGATTACCAAGCATGAGCTGGTGCTTGCGATTGTGGGTGGTCTTTTTGTGATGGAAACGCTTTCGGTGATGATCCAGGTGGCCTATTTCAAGCTAACGGGCAAGCGGGTCTTTTTGATGGCGCCGATCCATCACCATTTTGAGAAGAAGGGGTGGTCGGAACCGACGATTGTGGTGCGCTTTTGGATTATTGCGGTGGTGTTTGCCTTGATTGGTCTGGCAACGCTGAAGCTTCGGTAGGTGGGCATGGCAAAGCACACGATAAGCGTTGCAAAATTCTGGCGTGCGACCGGGTTTGCGCTGCAAGGTTTGCAAGCCGCATGGAAAGAGGAAGCCGCGTTTAAAGTGGAGCTTGTGGGTTTTGCGGTAGCATGCATGTTGCTTTTCTTTCTGCCGGTCAGTTGGATACAGGGCGTTTTGATGGTGGCAGCGTTGTTGCTTGTGTTGATGGCGGAGATGTTCAACACGGCGATTGAAGCGGTGGTGGATAAAGCCTCACCGGAGCAGAACCCGCTTGCCAAAAAAGCCAAGGACGCGGCGGCGGCCGGTGTGTTGCTGAGTGTGGTGCTGTGCGCTGTGGTGTGGGTGGGCATGCTTGTTTCCTTGTGATGGGTAAGAAGAAAACCACCTATGGCGTGTTTGGCTTAGGGATTTCAGGCCAGGCTGCGATTCGTTTTTTGCATGGTCAGGGGAAGCAGGTGTTTGCCTGGGATGACAAGGGCAAGCCCGATGACGCACCGATATTGGAAGGGGTGGCGTATCTTCCTTTTGAGGCGTGGCCCTGGGAGGAGATGGATAGATTGGTGCTTTCGCCAGGTGTGCCGCTCACCCATCCGAAGCCGCATGCCGTGGTGGAGCATGCACGGGCAGCCGGATGTGTGATTACCGGTGATGTGTCACTTTTTATGCAGGCCAATCCGCAAGCGCGCTATGTGGCGATTAGTGGGACGAATGGGAAATCGACCACGGCATCGCTGCTGTTTCACTTGCTGCAGGAGGCGGGTATACCCTCGCAGCTTGGAGGCAATATTGGTGTGCCTGCTTGTGCGCTGGCGCCGCCGGCAGAAGCTGAGGTGGTGGTGCTGGAACTTTCTTCCTATCAGTTGGATTTGCTGGGTAAGGAGCGTTTCGATATGAGCATGTTGCTCAATATTACGCCCGATCATTTGGATCGGCATGGCGATATGGAAGGCTATTGCCGGGCGAAAAGTCGCTTGTTTTCCTATCAAACGCCAGGTGATGTGGCGATTGTGGCGACAGATGACGAGTATACACGTGCCATTGCAGCGGAAGTAGAACAAGGCGATGCTGCTTTGGTCAGGGTTTCGGGCTATGGCGCAGAAAAAGTGGATGTGGTGGTGAAAGAAGGGGAGGTGCTGGTGCAACATCCGGCGATGGCAGAGGGTGCTTATCCTTTTGCTCCTTCTGCAGCGTTGGCAGGTGTGCACGCACGGCAGAATGTAGCAGCAGCCTGGGTAGCAGGTGCGTTGCTTGGGGTTGCGCCGGAGGTAATGCAAAAAGGGGTGGCATCGTTTGAAGGTTTGCCGCACCGGATGCAGCATGTGGCAAGGGTTGGCGGTGTAACATTTGTGAATGATAGCAAGGCCACCAATGCGGAGGCGGCGCGCTATGCCTTGCAGAGCTTTGAGGATATTTACTGGATTGCGGGTGGGCGCGCGAAGGCGGAAGGCGCGCTGCCGCTGCTGCCTTATCTGCAGCATGTACGGCATGTCGCACTCATTGGGGAAGCGGCTAACGCATTTGCACAGGTGCTTGAACCGCATGTGGACACGGAGTGTTGCGTGGACCTGGACGCGGCGTTGGCGCTTAGCGTGGAGAAAGCCCGGCAAGGGCAGGCAGCCGGGCAAAAGCCGGTGGTGCTTCTTTCTCCTGCCTGTGCTTCTTTTGATCAGTTTCCGAATTTTGCGGCGCGTGGTGAGGCTTTTTGTACGTGGGTGCAGCAATATGCGTCGCAGACAAAGGATGGTTCAAGGTGACATTGGACCGACGCGATACAAGCTTTTTGGCGCAATGGTGGTGGACGATTGATCGCTATACGATTATTGCGGTTGGTTGTTTGGCAGCGGTTGGGATCATGTTGGTGATGGCGGCTAGCCCTCCTGTGGCCGAGAGGCTTGGGCTTGCTTCCTTTTATTTTGTGCACCGGCAGGCGGTGTTTTTGGTGATGGGGATGGTGGTGATGGTGGTGTGTTCCCTTTTGCCGGTGGTGGTGATACGGCGTTTGGCGGTGCTGGCTTTTGTGTGTGGGATTATGCTGCTTCTGGTGGTGCTGGTGGCCGATATGCAGATCAAGGGTGCGCGGCGATGGATTTTGCTGCCTGGGTTTTCACTGCAGCCCTCGGAATTTGTGAAGCCGCTTTTTGCGGTGGTGACAGGTTGGGTGCTGGCACGCGGCAGGAGTGAGGCGCATTTCCCAGGGTTCAGGATCGCATTAGGACTTTATGTGCTGGTGGTGTCGCTCCTCATTTTGCAGCCGGATTTTGGGATGACTGTGGCCATTTCTGTGGTGTGGGGCGCGCAGATGTTTTTAGCTGGCTTGCCGACTTTGTGGATTATTGCGGCACTGGTGTTGGGGGTGAGCGGTATTGTGAGTGCCTACTTCATGCTGCCACATGTGGCGCAGCGCATTAATACATTTTTGGATCCTTCGCGTGGGGATACCTACCAATCGGACCGTGCTTTGGATGCTTGTATTAACGGTGGTTTCCTTGGGCTTGGGCCAGGCGAGGGTGTGGTGAAGCATGTGATTCCAGATGCCCATACGGATTTCATTTTTGCCGTGGGATGTGAGGAGCTTGGGGTGCTTCTTTCTCTGGTGGTGGTGTTGCTTTATGGTTTTATTATTTTGCGTGGCCTGGTGCGTTTATATAAGGAAGTGGATTTGTTCATTGTGTTTGCGGCTTCGGGATTGCTGCTGCAGTTTGGTTTTCAGGCGATTGTGAATATTGGGGTGGCGCTGAATCTTTTGCCCAATACCGGGATGACGCTGCCCTTTGTGAGTTATGGTGGTTCGGCCACGCTTGGGATTTCGCTGCTGATGGGGATGTTGCTCGCGTTTACGCGCAAGCGCTATGGTATCACGGTGCGTAGCAAGCGTTTGTAGGGAGGGTGCTGGTATGTCGTTTAAGGCACTGATGGCAACAGGAGGAACGGGGGGGCATGTGTTTCCTGCTATGGCGGTGGCAAAATCCCTTGCTGCGCAGGGGGTGAAGGTCGATTTTGTGATTGATCGCAGTGCGCAGGTGAAGCAGTGGGTTTTGCCTACGGCTTCTTCTTGTGACATGGGAATCTATCCGCTTGCTTCGGCTGGTATGGGAGGAGGAGTGTGGTCCAAGGCCAAGGCATGTGCGAAACTTGGTTTGGGGTATATGCAGGCATGGAAGTTACTTTGCAGGCTGCGTCCGGATGTGGTGGCAGGTTTTGGAGGCTATGCCTCTTTTCCTGCGATGTTGGCGGCCTATCATCAAAAGATTCCGATTTTGCTGCATGAGCAGAATGTGGTGATGGGGCGCGCCAATAAGGTGCTTTCTGCGCGGGCAAGCGTGATAGCAACTTCGTTTGCACAGGTGGAAAATATGGCAGCTTCTTTGAAGGGCACGCTTGCTTATACAGGCAATCCGGTGCGTGCGGAGATTGCAGGTTTAAGCCAGCAGGGTTATGTGCCGCCCGAGGAGGGGAGCGTGTTGCATCTTTTGGTGCTTGGAGGGAGCCAAGGCGCAAGCTTCTTTGATGATGTGGTGCCTAGAGCGCTTGGCCTGCTGCCGGCTGCTTTGCGCACGCGGCTTTTTGTGACGCAGCAATGTAGCGCTGCTGCACAAGCATCGATGGAAGCGCATTATCAGGAAAGTGGGCTTGCCGGTTTTCATCTGGCACCGTTTTTTGCGGATGTGGCCACCCAACTTCGCCAAGCGCATCTGGTCATCAGCCGCGCTGGGGCGGGTATGTTAGCGGAACTGGCGGTGGCTTCCCTTCCTGCGTTGATGGTGCCTTACCCTTATGCGGCGGCCAATCACCAGGCGCGCAATGCGGCCTATTACGCGGCAGCAGGTGCCGGGTGGATTATCCCGCAAGATGGGATGGCGGCGGGGGCGATAGCGGGGTGTTTACAGGAACAGTTGGAGACGCCTAAGGCGCTTGTTAAAGTGGCATCGGCGATGCAGGCATGCGGCATGCCAGATGCGGCGGATCGCGTGGCACAGCAGATGCAGTGCCTTGCCTCCCGGGACGGCTGAAAAAGCCGCTGGATGCTGCGACTGAAGGCTTGCATTTTGATGCTTGGATGATATACATCATAAGGTTATCTCATGCTGCAATGGCATGGTGAAGTGAAGGTGTTTTAACAACGGACAAATGCATGCAGCTAGTTATTGAACGTTCGATTTTATTAAAGGCGCTTGCGCGCTTGCAAAGTATTGTTGAGAAACGCAATACCATCCCCATTCTCGCTAATATCAAGCTGGAGGCTTCCGCCGGGCAGTTGCAGCTGACGGTGACAGATATGGATCTGGTCGCAAGTGAGGCGGTGGATGTGGAAGTGACAGAAGAGGGTGCCCTCACGGTGCCGGCCCATACGCTGTATGATATTGTACGTAAACTGCCCGATGGTGCGCAAATTGCGCTTAACGATAATGCACAATCGGCGCAGTTGGAGGTGAAGGCTGGCAGCGCGCGTTTTGCCCTTTCTTTCCTGCCTTCAGAAGATTTTCCTGTGATGTCACAGGGGGATATGACGCATCATTTTACCCTACCTTCCGAGCAGTTGGTGCGTTTGCTGGACAAGTCACGCTTTGCGATGTCGACAGAAGAAACACGCTATTATTTAAATGGGGTCTATCTGCATGCCGATGAGCAGGGTGAAGAGGCGCAGCTTGTGGCGGTGGCCACTGACGGGCATCGCTTGGCGCGCATTAGTGCCGTTTTGCCTGAGGGTGCTTCCGGCATGCCAGGGATTATTATCCCGCGTAAGGCAGTCAACGAGCTGCGCAAGATTCTGGATGAGCAAGGAGAAGAGGTGACGGTTTCTCTTTCGGAAGCCAAGATCAAATTTGCGGCCGGCCGTGTGATGCTGCTTTCCAAGCTGGTCGATGGTACGTTCCCAGATTACCAGCGTGTGATTCCAAGTCAGAATGACAAAGTGATGGAAGTGGAGACGGACGCGCTGATGCAGGCCGTGGACCGTGTTTCGATTATCTCTTCTGAGAAAACCCGAGGTATTCGTTTTGCGTTGGATAAGCAGAAACTCACCCTTTCAGCAAGAAGCCCTGAGTCGGGTACGGCCACCGAGGAAGTGGTGGTGGCTTATGAGCATAACGATTTTGAGATTGGGTTTAACTCACGCTATGTGCTTGAAATGCTTTCGCAATTAGAAGGTGATCAGGTCCGATTTGTGTTAGCGGATTCCAATGCGCCTGCGTTGGTATTGGACGCGGTAGACAGCAAGGCGCTCTACGTTATTATGCCGATGCGTGTGTAGTTGTGTGACTGCAACGTCTAGGCACTGTTGTTGAATTATAACCTGATCAGGGCGGAGGAGATTTTGGAACGAAAATGGTACATTTTGAGCGCAGAATTTCTCTCTTTAAGAGAGAAATGTACCATTTTCGTTCCAAAATCTCCTCCGCTCCGCAGGATTTCACGTAAATTTGCACTTACGGTGTTAAACATCTTACATGTAGTGCCACTACATGCTGCGATGTTTGCCTTGTATCTGCTAAAT
>JANQHP010000117.1 GCA_028282625.1 Rickettsiales bacterium
TATAGTATGTTTAAGGGGATATCTGCGGCTGGTTGCAGGTTGCACGGGGTAGGGTCAGGCTGCATCACATGCCATGTTTCACCTGGCATGACAGTGTAGGATTTATCTTTGACGGCTAGAGGCTCGTTGTTGGTGCTTTTTGTCACATGCCCTTGTTGAATGAGGGATTGCAAACGGTTGCGGGATAAATCGGGGAGGCGGCGTGCAAGCCATTGGTCCAATCGTTGGCCCTGCTCACCTTCGGCTACTTCATGTGTGGCAACAAGCGGTTCTGTGGTTTTGGTCATATACAGCAAGGAGGGGAAGTGGAAATAGGAAAAATATGAAATGGGGATACGATAAAAAGTGCACTAATATGGCATAAAAACATTGACAGTAAAAATTATTTTGTAATAATCCGCATCCCATTTTACCATTTAGCGGTTAGAAAACGGATGAAAACCTACACGGCAAAGCCCGCCGATATTGAAAAGAAGTGGTGGGTCATTGATGCAGAAGATATCGTGCTTGGCCGGCTTGCTTCACAAGCAGCCCAGCTGCTTCGTGGCAAACACAAGCCTATGTTTACTCCTCATATGGATTGCGGCGATCATGTGATTGTGATCAATGCGGATAAGGTGCATTTGACTGGGCGTAAGCAGCAAAATAAAACCTACTACCGCCATACAGGCTATCCTGGTGGAATTCGCTCGACGACACCCGAAAAGATCTTACAGGGCCCACACGCAGAACGCGTGGTGGAGATGGCGGTGCGCCGCATGATCAGCCGTAACCCGCTGGGTCGCAAGCAGATGACACACTTGCATGTTTATGCCGGCAGTGAGCACAAGCATGAAGCGCAAAAGCCTGAGGTGCTTGACCTCAAAGCAAAAAATCCTAAAAACTCCAAGAAGGAAGCAACGTCGTGATTCAAACAGAGGCATCCTCTTTAAAAGATCTGGCCACACAAGAGACCGATGTGGCGGCAAACGCCAATCAAGCCGCGGCCAATCCGCCTGCGGATGAGGCAGAGCCACGTACACCCAAGTTGGACGCACAAGGCCGCGCCTACGCCACGGGCCGGAGGAAAGAATCTGCGGCACGTGTGTGGATTAAGCCTGGTAAAGGGCACGTGATTGTAAACCAAAAGTCTATGGAAGAGCATTTTACCCGTGGGGTGCTGTGCATGCTGATCCATCAGCCTTTCGCCGCTACGGGTACAGAAGGCAAGTTTGATGTCTATTGTACGGTGAAAGGTGGTGGCCTTTCTGGTCAGGCAGGCGCGGTGCGTCATGCCATTAGCCGAGCGCTGGATAATTTTAATCCTGAGCTGCACACCATTTTGCGCCAGGGCGGGTTCTTAACGCGTGACAGCCGCGCGGTAGAGCGGAAAAAATATGGCCGTCGCAAAGCGCGCAGGAAGTTCCAGTTCTCCAAGCGCTAGACACGGTTATCCCAGTCTTTTTTATACTTCGTTATTCCTGCTATTGAGGCGCGTGGTGCCTTGTGCGCTTGTTACTTGCGTGCCAAGTGGCATGGAATAGGACCAGTGTAGTGCCAAGCAACAGCAGGGCATAGAGTGCTGGCATGATGCTGTATTTTCGATAAAGCGCAAACCATCCTTCTTTTTCGTGTATTTTTTCTGGCAGTGTGGTGTTGAGTGTGCCCACTTCATGCAAGCCTAGCATGGTTTGAATGCGACCGTAGCTATCGACCACAGCAGAAATGCCCCCACCTGCCACGCGCACGAGCGGCATTCCCTCTTCCACGGCGCGCATGCGTGCGGTATGAAAATGCTGGTGTGGACCAATGCTGTTGCCAAACCATGCGTCATTGGTGAGATTGAGTAGCCAGTCCGGCGGGTTTGTCCTATCCAGCACATTGGAGGAGAAAATACTTTCGTAGCAAATAAGCGGACTAAAAGGGGGCAGGTTGGGCAAGGTGATGGTTTGTGGACCTGGACCTTCGCTAAAATCTACCGCGCCTGGGGTAATTTTTTGGATAAAAGGGAAGAAATTGCGTAGTGGAATAAACTCGCCAAAGGGGACTAGCTGATGTTTGGCATATTGCCCTTTGATGGTGCCGGATGCGTTTAGCACCTGCATGCCGTTATAATATTGCGTGGAAGCAAGGGGATGCTGCGTACGAATGGTGGAGCCGGTGATGATGTGTGCTTGGCTGTGTAAGCCTTGGGTCATGGCACGCCTGGCGGCCGGGTCCTCTTCCAGGTAAAAGGGTATGGCAGCCTCTGACCAGATAATGGCATCGGGCGAGTGATCGGTTGGATGCTGTGCGTTGGCATAAGAAAGCTCCAGATGGAGTAAGAAATTTGCCTGCAGCGCGCGTGGGTCCCATTTCAGTTTTTGTGGGATGCTTGGCTGCACAAGACGGATATGGTGTTGGCCTGGGGTTTGCTTGGCTTCTTCGATGCGCGCGTGACCGGTGATATAGGCAAAAGTGGTGGTGCATAGAATGATGGCAACACATATCAGACTTTTGCGGTAGGACTTGGCGATATATTGCGTGGTAGCATAGGTGCATAAGGCCACCAGCAGCCAGAACAGCAGCGTCAGACCATAGGTGCCAAGTGCGGCGGCATGTTGGAGCATGGGAAGAGAGGCGGTCCAAAGCACACCGGCTGAGAGCCAAGGGAAATAAGGTGGCAGGAACGCGCGTGCCAGTTCGGTGATGGTCATGCAGAAGGCGATGCATGCGCCGAGATAGAGGAGGGATTTGGTCGGGTGTGCCATTTGCCTGGCGAGCATGGCAGCCATGGCGGGGTAGAGCGCCATAGCAGCAGGGATCAGTGTAAGCGCGAAAGGGGTGAGCCAGGCAAATTGTTCTGCATCAACCTGTAGGGCGTTTGCGATCCAGTAGAGGCCGGAAACATAGTGCCCAAACCCCCACCACCAGCCAATGGCAAAGGCATTTTTCCACGAGGTGCTGTGGTAAAGGAGATAGAGCAACCCACCGGCAGAAATAAGCGAGAGCGGCCACCAAAAGAAAGGGGGGAATCCGAGTGTGAACCCGGCTCCAAGGAGGGTTGCCAGACTCAAACAGAAAAAGGGCGACATGGGGTAAAAGGCAGGGTGGAGCTAAAAGAGCAGAGTGAGGACATATTTGCCAAAGAAAAGCCACGCGCATAACAACAGGACACTGACGGCCGATGCAACAATCATACTCAGCCAGACGAGGGTGCTTTTTTGACGGTCGGCGCATCGGCAAAGGCCGATCAGGCTAAAGGGTAGGTAGAAGCTAATAAAAAGAAAAGTGCCCACCATGAGGGACTTGGTGCCAAGTGTGTGATGCTGCACTTCCCAAAGCATGATGCTGGTAAGCAGGAGCAGGCATAGGATGTTGCCAATGCCCCACCAGAGCAAGAGCGTGGTAGAAAACCGAGCTTCCCCTGCAAAGAAATGGGCAGCGGCCTTCTTAAAGGGCACGATGTTGCTCAGCGCTTGTTAGAGGGGATGAGGTAAGGCTGTGTTGTGACTCCGGTGGGCTGAGCGGGCCTTTGACGCCACATGCGCTCACTAAGATACAAAGCGTGACAATGGTGCTTAAACGTGTCCACATAATGCGTTCCTTTCCGCAGCAGAATGTTACTGGACATTGTGCATAATTTGGTGCATCAAGTCACTCAAAATATTCTTCGTTTTTGTGTGTTGTTTATGTCTTTAGGAAAAATTTTGCCCCATTTTTGGCGGATCGTACCAAAATTTGTGGTGGTTGTGGTGATTGCACTGGCTGCCTTTAACATTTGGAGTGCCTGGGTGCTGGTGCGTGTGATTCAGCCGCATTCGCCTATTCCCATGCCGATGGAAGTCATCGCATTTGAGGATATGGAAGGGAACAAGCAGACGTTAGATGCCTTCAAGGGTAAGCCGATTTTGCTGCATTTGTGGGCCACCTGGTGTGCACCGTGCCTGGTGGAAATGCCTGCGCTGGACCGTATGGCGGAGGCGCTTGCAGATACGCCTTTGGAGGTGGTGGCGATTGCCCAGGAATTTTCTGGTCCTGAAAAAGCCAAGCAATTTTACGCCAAGCAAGAGATGGCGCATGTGCCTTTTTACGTGGACACCAAGCAGCGGAGCATGCGTATGCTTGGGGCAAAAGGTTTGCCTACGACGATACTGATTACGCCTGATGGTCATGGCATTGCGCGTATTGAAGGGGCGGCGGCCTGGGACGAACAGAAAATGATGGATGCTGTTCGGTATTTTGCGACACATGGCAAGCTATAAAGCCATTGCTTGCGTTATGAAAGCAAGCTAAGATGAGCACATTCTAACCAGCCTTGGTGTGCAGCGTTTGCGCTTGTATGTCGTCAGAATTGCCTACGAAATCCCTATATATTAAGACCTATGGTTGCCAGATGAATGTGTATGATTCTGTGCGCATGCAAGATATGATGCATGCTGAAGGCTATCAGATGGTAGAACAGCCAGAGATAGCAGATCTTGTGATTCTCAATACCTGCCATATTCGTGAGAAGGCGGCCGAAAAGGTTTATTCGGAGCTTGGCCGCTTGCGTCTTTTAAAAGAAGAGCGAAAAGAACAAGGTGGGCAGATGGTGATTGCCGTGGCGGGATGCGTGGCACAAGCAGAAGGCGAAGAGATGCAAAAAAGGCAGCCTGCCGTGGATATTGTGGTGGGGCCGCAAGCCTACCAACGTTTGCCGCAGATGGTGCTGCAAGCATTGGACGCGGCGCATGTGGCCAATAATAATGTGGCGCTTGATTTTGCCGTGCAGGAAAAATTTGATACCTTGCCGGAGGTGCGTGAAGCGCAGGGCAGTTCGGCTTTTTTAACCATACAGGAAGGGTGCGATAAATTTTGTACTTTCTGTGTGGTGCCTTATACGCGGGGCGCCGAAGTTTCAAGGCCAGTGGAGGCCTTGTTAGAAGAGGCAAGGCGCATGGTGGATCAGGGTGCGCAGGAGTTAGTGCTTTTGGGGCAGAATGTGAATGCCTACCATGGTGTGGGCCCAGATGGCAAGCGGTGGAGTCTGGCAGGCTTGCTGCAATATTTTGCGATTAAGCTGCCGATTGCGCGTCTGCGTTATACCACCTCACATCCACGTGACATGCAGGCGGATTTAATTGCCGCGCATCGTGACATTCCACAACTCATGCCTTATCTGCATTTGCCGGTGCAATCTGGTTCCAATCGCATCCTAAAACAGATGAACCGTGGGCATACACGTGAAGAATATTTGCGGATGATTGAAGATATCCGCAAGGCGCGTCCGGATCTTGCTCTTTCTTCTGATTTTATTGTGGGCTTTCCGGGAGAAACGGACGAAGATTTTGCGGATACGTTGGCGTTGGTAGAAGAGGTGAATTTTGCCCAGAGCTATTCGTTTGCTTACAGCGCACGTGCGGGCACACCTGCTGCGCTGCGCGAAGATAGTGTGCCAGAGCCGGTAAAGAAGGAGCGGTTGCACGCATTGCAACTGGTGTTGGATAGGCAAAAACGTGCGTTTAATCAATCTGTGGAGGGTGACGTGCTGCCGGTGCTCTTAACACGCCAGGGGCGTGTGGCGGGCGAGTGGGTGGGTCACAGCCCTTATCTGCAAACGGTGCATGCTACTGCTTTGGATGTAGCGGATGAAGCGGTGATGCATCGTGTGGTGCCCGTGCGTATTACGCATGGTGGGCCGCATGCCCTTCGTGGTGATATTGTGATGGAGCGCCCGGCGGTCCACATGGCCTCTTCCGCACAGTTTTCTGGATAAAAGGAACGGAATATGTCAAACGCATCCCCTTCCACGCAAACCATCACATTTGAGGATAACAGCATTTTGCCGCTGCTTTACGGCGAACAAAACCATGTGTTGCATGAGATTGAAGAGGCGCTTTCTATCGAGATTTCTACGCGTGGTGCAAAAGCAGAGCTCCGTGGAGAGATGGATGCTGTGAAGCAAGGTATGGCGCTTTTAGAAACGCTTTACGCGCGTTTTGAACAGGCGGCGGCGCGCAAGCAAACGGTGAGCACGCAGGAGGTGAAGGTGTTGATCGCACAAGGCGCGCGTCAGGGTGAGGGCACGTCGGCCCCTTCTTCGCCAACGAAAGTAAAGGAGGCGCTGCAAACGCTGGATGAAGTGGTGATTCCTACCGCCAAGAAATACATCACGCCTTATACGCCTCAGCAAGCTTCTTATATGCAGGCGTTGCTCACGCATGATATTATTTTAGGGGCAGGGCCAGCGGGTACCGGTAAAACCTATTTAGCGGTGGCTGCTGGGGTAGCGATGTTGATTGAGGGCAAGGTAGACCGGTTGATTCTTTCTCGTCCAGCAGTCGAGGCGGGCGAGCAGCTTGGATTTTTACCAGGTGATTTAAAAGAGAAGGTGGATCCTTATCTGAGGCCGCTATATGACGCGCTGTATGACATGTTGCCTGGCGATCGGGTGAACCGTTATCTAGCAACGAATGTTATTGAAATTGCGCCGCTTGCTTTTATGCGTGGTCGTACCCTTTCGCGCGCTTTTGTCATTTTGGATGAGGCCCAAAATACTACGCCCGCTCAGATGAAGATGTTTTTAACCAGGCTTGGAGAGGGCGCACATATGGTGTTAACCGGTGACCTATCCCAAACAGACTTGCCTAGTTCGATGAAGTCAGGATTTCGGGATGCCATCGAAAAGCTTTCGACCATTGAAGAGGTGGCCATTGTGCACTTTAAGCGTGGCGATATTATTCGTCATCCGCTAACGGCTAAGATTGTGGAGGCTTATGACAAGATGGATGGCAATAGCAAGTGGGATGAGTCATAGGCTGTGGGAGCAAAAAACCATACGGTCATTGAGGTAATTCATTCGGCAGGCCAGTGGCCTGAAGAGGGGGAGTGGCCAGACCGGTGTGTGGATGCGGCGCAACGTACCTTGGATGTGTGTGAGGCAAAACTGCCGGTTGGAAGGCCTGTTGAAATGGCGATTGTGCTAAGCAATGATGAGGCCTTGCAGGCATTGAATTTGCGTTATCGCGGGAAAGATATGCCAACGAACACGCTTTCTTTTCCAACGGGTGAGGAGATGCTGCCTCCATTAGATAAAGCGGCTTTGCTCTTAACGCCTTATACACTCGGGGATATTTTTCTTAGTTGGGAGCGTGTGTGCAGTGAAGCAAAAGAACAAAACAAAGCGTTGCAGGACCATGTGATGCATTTGGTGGTGCATAGTACGCTACACTTACTGGGGTGGGATCATATGGCACAAGATGAGGCGGAAAAGATGGAAGCATTGGAAATAGATATTTTAGCGGATATGGGTATTACGAATCCTTATGTAATCAAGCTAGCTCGCGCTTAGGGATAAAAGGGATGTCGGATACAACCAACAGTTCTACTTCATCGCGACGCACCTTGTGGCAGCGGATTAGAGGCTTGCTGGGTGGTAAGGAGCCCAGTTTAAAGCAATCGGTAGAAGAGGCGATTGAAGAACATGAAGCTTCGGGTGCGACAACGGGCAGAAAAGAGAAAAAATTGCTGCGTAATGTGCTTGCGTTTAATGAGTTGGAAGTCAAGGATGTGATGATTCCAGCCGCCGATATTGTGGCCGTGGAATACAGTACCTCGCTGAAAGATTTACAAACGAAACTTTCAGGCAAAACGCATACGCGCTTGCCGGTCTATCGTGGCACCATGGACGATATTCTGGGATTTGTGCATATTAAAGATATTGCGCATATGATTATAGAAAATAAAGATTTTTCCATGAAGGATTTGTTGCGCAAAAGCCTTTTTGTGCCGCCTTCAATGAAAATTCATACGCTGCTTGTGCGTATGCAAATGTTGCGTGTGCATATGGCCTTGGTGATTGATGAGTATGGTGGCACCGTGGGATTGGTCACGCTGGAAGATGTGGTGGAAGAGATTGTCGGGGAGATTGAAGACGAGCATGATATTGCCGAAAGCATTATCTTTCAAAAAGTGGGGCCAAAGCGTTATGAGGTGGGTGCACGCATGGGATTGCAGGAACTGGAAGTGGCTATTGGTTTGCCTCTCTCGGATGTGCTTTCAGAGGAAGCGGACACGCTGGGTGGGCTGATTTTTCATTCGCTGGGCCATGTGCCGGCCGTGGGTGAGGTGGCGGTGTTTCACTTGGAGGAAACACCTTATCGCTTGGAGTGCGAGGTGGTGGAAGCAGACTTGCGCCGGATTCACCGTGTCATGGTGTATGTGCACGAAGAAGAGGAAAATGACCAACGCGAGGAAGCGTAAAATATGCCTGCTTTACAGGTAAGGCTTTGAGAACAGTGTCTAATTGTTCTTACGTCGCAGAAAAGTTGGAATTTCCAGTTCGTTTTCGGTAGCGGCTGCCGGGGTGGAAATTTTTGTAGGAGTCTGTTCTACCGTATCGGTCGCGGTGTGATTAACATCTAGTTTGGCGTCCTCTTCCTGTTGGCGCGGGCCTGAAGAAAACCATCCCTTAAAGAGGCCGTTGCCTTCACTTTCTTGAGATGGCTCAGTGCTGGAGCCTTCCGCTAAGGATTCCACACCGGGCTCCATGGGCTCTGGCGGGATAAAATAGTCTTCATTGGTATTGGGCATCTCCTCTTCTATCGGAGCATCCGATGTTTCCTGCGCGGCTGGTGGAGACTCCATTTCAAATGCATTGGTTGGAATGGAAGAGGCTGGGCTATAGTTGGAATCCGCCTGGTTTTGTGGGTCGGCTAGTTCTTTTTCCGTCCTCTGCACAGGGCTCTCACTCGCCTTGATACCAAGAGGGTCTGATGCTTCGGTATCAATACCAGTTGCTACAACAGACACGCGTAATGTGCCATCCATGTTCGGGTCAAAGGTGGAACCAAAGATGATATTCGCGTCGTTGTCGACTTCTTCGCGTATGCGGTTTGCGGCCTCGTCCACTTCAAACAAGGTCATATCCTTGCCACCTGTAATGTTAATCAACACACCACGTGCGCCTTGCATGGAAACATGGTCTAACAGCGGATTGGCAATGGCAGCCTCGGCTGCACCCACCGCACGGTTTTCACCCGAAGCCTCACCTGTGCCCATCATGGCCTTGCCCATTTCACTCATGACAGAACGTACGTCTGAAAAATCGAGATTGATAAGCCCTGGCTGTACCATGAGGTCGGTAATGCCTCTTACACCAGAATGAAGTACTTCATCGGCCAGCTTAAACGCATCTAAGAACGTGGTGTTTTTATCAGCAATGCGGAAAAGATTCTGGTTTGGGATTACGATCAGCGTATCCACATATTTTTGCAGCTCTTGCAAACCAAGATCGGCCACGCGCATCCTGTGCGTGCCCTCAAAATGGAAGGGCTTGGTAACCACACCAACCGTTAAGATCCCTTGCTCACGGGCCAAACGAGCGATCACAGGCGCAGCGCCTGTGCCGGTGCCTCCACCCATGCCAGCGGTAATAAATACCATGTTGCTGCCCTGCAGATAGTCGAGGATTTCATCCGCCGCTTCCTCCGCCGATGCTTTGCCGACTTCGGGATACGAGCCTGCACCTAAGCCCTGTGTAATGTTTTCCCCTAGCTGCACTTTGTTTTTAACCGAGGAGTTTTCTAGCGCCTGTGCATCGGTATTGGCAATGACAAAATTCACCTCTGCCATGGAATCCATCATGTTGGTCACGGCATTGCCACCGGCGCCGCCTACACCAAAAACGGTGAGTGTGGGGTGAAAGCGCGGCTTCTGCGGGGGTTGAAGGTTCAGTGTCATGACGTTTTAGCGTTCTTGAATTTCTAACAAAACCAGTTAAACAATAAAGGATATTATACTATGAGTATAGCGTTTTTTCACTTGAGCGAATGATCTTCCAAAATGGCAAATAGGCCTGTTTACATTCACTGGTTTCGCCAGGATTTGCGCTTGGCAGATAACCCGGCTTTGCATGCGGCAGCTAAGGCAGGCCTGGTGCTGCCGGTCTATATTTTAGACGATGTGGTAGCAAAGGAACACCGCATGGGTGCGACTAGCCGTTTGTGGCTGCACCATAGTTTGCATGCGTTGAATCGTGCGCTGGATGGGAAGCTTTGTGTGTATGCCGGGGATCCAGCAGAGATTTTGCAGCGCTTGTGCCAGACTTATGCCGTGCAGGGTGTGTATTGGAATCGCTGTTATGAGCCGTGGCGTGTGGCATATGATACCAAGTTGAAGCAGCAACTGCGCGAGCAGGGGATTCAGGCTCAGAGTTTGAATGGTTCGCTGCTGTGGGAGCCATGGGATATTGCCAAGCCGGATGGCACCTCTTACCAGGTTTTTACACCATTCTACTGTAAAGGCTGCTTGCAGGCAGCGCCTCCGCGTGTGCCGCTTCCTGCACCTCCAGATTTGACTTGTGTGGAAGAAGAAGCCAGCGCGGATGCTATCGATGCTTTGGCTTTGCGACCTTCTCTGCCTTGGGGGGATGCGTTGATAGCGCACTGGCAGGTGGGAGAAGAGGGCGCAAGAAACAGGCTGTATGATTTTATTGAGCACGGGCTTTTCCATTATAAGGAAGGGCGTGATGTGCCTGGAAAGGCTTATGTATCCCGCCTTTCTCCGCATTTGCACTTTGGGGAGATTTCACCTCATCAAGCATGGCATGCAGTGCAGATGCGTGGAGAAGATGCCAATGTGGAGCATTTTTGCCGTGAGCTTGGCTGGCGGGAATTTTCGTATCACTTGCTGTACCATCATCCGCATTTGCCCAAAGAGCCTTTGCAAGAGCGGTTTCAGCATTTTGCGTGGCATGAGGACAGTAAGGTGCTAGCCTGCTGGCAAAAGGGGGAAACGGGATACCCCATTGTGGATGCGGGCATGCGCGAGCTGTGGCAAACGGGCTATATGCATAACCGTGTGCGGATGATTGTGGGCTCTTTTTTGGTAAAAAATCTGCTGCTGCATTGGCATCACGGAGAGCGATGGTTCTGGGATTGTTTGGTGGACGCAGATGTGGCGAATAATAGTGCCAGTTGGCAATGGATTGCCGGTTGTGGGGCCGATGCGGCGCCTTATTTCCGGGTGTTTAATCCGGTGTTGCAGGCTAAAAAATTTGATCCTGAAGGCACCTATACCCGTCGCTATGTGCCAGAGCTTGCGCAGGTACCAGATCGCTATCTTTTTGCTCCATGGGAGGCGCCAGAGGATGTTCTTACACAGGCGGGTGTGGTGCTTGGGCAGGATTATCCGCATCCTATCGTGGAGCTAAAAGCCTCACGAGACCGGGCGCTCGAGGCCTTTTCTTTCTTAAAGCAGATTGCCGAGTCAGAGAATAAAAAACATTCTGCGGTCAACGGTGCTTAAGCGCTTGCATATATAGGGTGTGGCCTGCTATAGAAGCATCCCGCGGTGATTGGCATGCTTTTGATGCATGTGTTGGCCCGCGTCTATCTTGTGTCGGGGCGTAGCGCAGCCTGGTAGCGCACCTGGTTTGGGACCAGGGGGTCGCAGGTTCAAATCCTGCCGCCCCGACCACCCGTCAATCCAGAAATCTTTGATTTCTTGGGATTGACGAGGTTCTCGTCACAAGCCTGAGCAAAGCAAGGATAGGCTTGTGACGGAATAAAGGGATCCACACTATGTGGTACGGTGATATTCTCGAAAGTAAGAGCCAGTCTTTTTGCTAAAGTAGTCTTGCCTACTCCTGGAAGGCCTCCTCCACACCGACCATTATTCACCTTCGTCTTACGCTTCAATATGTTGATAGTTTTGAGAAACTGTTCTACTATGAGTCACCCTTGCTAAGGAACAGTAAATAGATGAATCAGCAAAAGAATTCAGGTGATCCAGAGCGTTATTCTTTTTGGAAAGAAGGGGCGCGACATTATCAGATTGATCCAGTGTGGGGTGTATTATTCCCCCGTTCACCCGAACAAGTTCGCCATCCTAGCAATGATGTATGGTACCAGACTGCTGCTGATCTCCCAAATATTACGCAAGCAGGCAATGTAAGAGAAACGCTTAGGAGCTCTTTAGAAGGCCATCCTTTTCAAATAGATGATACGTTGTTTGATCTTAATCAACGTCCGTTTGACCCGAAGCTTTATGCTGCTATGCGAGATGTTGCATTTATTGCGCAAGCATATATGTGGGGTGATGACCCATCAAAGATGCCGCCAGATAATATCCTTCCGGCATTTATTGCGCAGCCTTATGAGACTATAGCGGGGCATTTGGGTGCTCATCCGGCCATGGCGTATCCATATGTTGTTTTAATTAACGCGAAAACTCCGGAAGGATGGCAATATGAAGATATTGCAAGCATTAGGCCAGAACTTTTTGATGTAGAGCGAAGATTCACCCCTCACCCTCGTGTTGATGGGGAAGGAAAAGCGTGGGATGATGAGGGCTGGTTCTACAAGGTGCATATGGCAACAGAGGCGGCAGCTTCGTTTGCCTTAAAAGCAATAAAACATTGTTTTGAGACAGTGTTTAATCCGGAAATTGCAGATGAAGAAAAGGTTGATGTTCTGGAAACAGAATTTGGCAATATTAAAACGGGTATTAAGCACATGATCCGTTGCATAAAAAGTATGTATGAAGGGTGTGATGTACGTTTTTTTGGCACGGCTCCTTTTAGGCTATATCTGCAAGGGAGTCATGATATTAAGGTGAATGGAGAAACGGGAGTGGTTTTTGAAGGCACTCAAAATCTAAACCACGCGCCTTCATTGGTGGATCGGGCGCGCAAACACCAAGCATCCCTATGTTGTCAGCTTTTTTTGGTATACAGCATGGTTCAGAAGTACAAGCATTCTTAGATAAAAATTTTGGATTTTATACCGCAGATCACCAGCAAGCGATAAGGACGATAGAGCGTGATTCGGGGGTGGTAAGAGAATTTGCGCAAACACACAAGATCTGGGACGAATTTGCCAAAGCAGTGAAGGCCTTGGCTGCACAGCGTTATTATCATGTTGTGCAAGTAGATGATTACTTGCGTCATTCAGGTGGGCTTGGCGCTGGAAAGGGTTTTTTAGTGCAAATTGCTAAAGACACAAGAGATGCGGCAGATCATCCATCAATGCGTCCAGAAAAGGTTGATCCTGTTGTATTGTCTGAAGCGGTGGAGAAAGGAAAATAGATCATGGAAATACAAGATTTGCTTGAAGATATGTTGGCTTCCATTCCTACTGATAAGGAGGACATAACACTCAAACCAGAAAAGTATTATCAGATTATTACGGGTGAAGACGATGGAAGAAAAGCCTGGTGGTTGCTGGAGATAGATCAGATCAAAAAACCTTTGTTAAAGAAAATGCATTTGCAGCAAGATATTTGCTTGAGTGATTATGGCACTGTCATGGCTTCCGGTTTTGGTGTGCCACCTGAGAAGCTAGGTGCTATGCTCAAGGACTTGGATAACCGTGTCTAAAAAAGCTCTAAAAAACCAAACGGAGTTTTAATTTTCTGGACAAGTATTTTTGTACTTAAGTAGAGGTGATCATTGAACCCGAGTAACCTGTTCACCAACGATAAAAAGCCGCCGCCCTTCACAGGGTAGGCGGTTTTTTCATGCGTGTTCTTAAAACACCAAAGAATCTAATCCTTCATTTCCATGTATTTGACGCCAGCGGTTAGGGTGGCGAGCAAGCCATAATGCTGCGGTAGGATTTTGTATAAGAAGAAGCGTGCTAAGCGGATCTTGCGCTCATAAAAGGCGGCATCACCGCGTTTTTCTTCCAATGCCTTGAAGCTCCGCTCGGCCATTTCCGCCCACACATAGCCCATGGCGACCAGCGCAAAGAGGCGCAGATATTCCACCGAGGCACCGGCGGCCTCTTCCGGGTTGGCCAGACCCTTTTGCCCAATCCACATGGAAGCCTGCTGCAGGGATTTCATACTTTGGTAGAGCGGCTTGGTGAATTCGGCCATCTGCTCGCTACTTTTATGCTGTTCGATAAAGTGCTGCAACGGATGGAAGAAGCGCCGAAGCAGGCGGCCGGTATGCATCGGAAGCTTGCGCCCGACCAGATCCAGCGCCTGCACGCCGTTCGTGCCTTCATAAATCTGCGTGATGCGGACATCGCGCGCATATTGCTCCAAACCATATTCCCCGATATAGCCATAGCCGCCGAGCACCTGCATGGCGGTGTGGGCGGTTTCGTGCCCGCCGTCGGTGAGGTAAGCCTTGATCACAGGTGTGAGCAGTTGCACGACATCGTCGGCCTCTTTGCGGCGGTCTTCATCCGGGTGATGCTCGGCGATATCCAGCTGCAAGGCGGTCCATACGGAAAGCGCACGCGCGCCCTCGGTAAAGCTCTGCATGGTCAGCAGCATGCGGCGTACATCCGGGTGCACGGTGATCGGGTCGGCTGGTTTTTCGGGCAAGGTTGCCCCTTTGAGTGCACGGCCCTGCAGGCGTTCCTTGGCATAGGCAAGCGCGTTTTGCTGCGCAATTTCAGCGATACCAAGCCCTTGCGTGCCGACCAAGAGCCTGGCCTCGTTCATCATGGTAAACATCGCGCGGAGTCCCTTATGCGGCTCGCCGACCAGCCAGGCTTGCGCTTTGTCGTAATTCATCACGCAGGTGGGCGAGGCGTGCAGGCCCATCTTGTGCTCAATGCTGCCGCAGGCTACGCCGTTGAGATCGCCACAGCTGCCATCCTCATTAATATGGTGCTTGGGCAACACAAACAGGCTGATGCCCTTGACCCCTTTGGGCGCATCGGGCAGGCGTGCGAGGACCAAATGGATGATGTTTTCCACCGCGTCATGCTCACCGCAAGAGATGAAAATTTTGCTGCCTGTGATGGCATAGCTGCCATCGCCGTTAGGCTCGGCTTTGGTAGAGATCAGGCCCAGATCGGTGCCGGCTTGGGGTTCGGTCAGGCACATCACGCCGCTCCACTGCCCGGTCACCATCTTGGGCAGGAATTTCTGTTTGAGATCCTCCGAGGCATGGGTGTGGATCGCGTTATAGGCGCCGTGGGTAAGGCCCGGCAGTAGCCCAAAGGAAAGATTGGCCGAGCAGATCATCTCCACGATTGGGAGGTTGAGCGCTTGCGGCAGGCCCTGCCCGCCATATTCCGGGTCGCAGGTGAAGCTGCCCCAGCCGCTTTCCACATACATCTTATAGGCATCCACAAAACCATCTGGCAGGGTGACCTTGCCGTTATCGAAGGTCAGGCCTTGCTGGTCTCCGCTTTGGTTGAGCGGGAAGAGCGCTTCCTCGCAAAAGCGGGCGGCTTCCTCCAAGATTGGGTCGACCAGGCTTACATCATCATAACCGGGTAGGGTGCCGGAATATTTTTCGATATGCAGCAATTCGTTCAGCAGGAAGCGGTAATCTTCTACAGGGGCGCGATATTCAGGCATAACATTCTTCCTTCGCTTGAGGGTGCAACACGGTATTTTGCCAGTATACCGTGTGGCGCTTGCCTTGTCTAACGCTATAGGGTTCAGGAGGCAGGAGTCAGAAAGCAGGAAAGGGCATGGGCACTTCTTCGGAGTGGGCGTTCCGCCTGCGACTAGAGCGAAGCGACGCCGAGCACATGCGAGGGCGGGGGTTTAAGGGGGTAAGGCCCCCTTTCTTATATAAGAGCACCCCCTCACCCGGGTGCTTTAGCACCCACCCTCTCCCCCGGAGGGGAGAGGGGATATTGAGGTGGTGCGTGGATACTTTCTCCGGAGCAC
>JANQHP010000188.1 GCA_028282625.1 Rickettsiales bacterium
AAAGTGATGGGCGGGGAAGGCGCGCATGGCGTGATCATTTTAAGCCCGCGTGCAGTAGCGAGGCTGGAGTCTTATACGCCGCCCTGGCCGCTGCCCAAGATCTTCCGCCTGACCAAAGGCGGCAAGCTGATCGAGGGAATTTTTGAAGGAGCGACGATCAACACGCCTTCCATGCTGTGCGTGGAAGATGCGCTTGATGGGCTTGCCTGGGCCAAGTCGCTTGGCGGACTGCCGGCCCTTCTGCAGCGCTCTGAAGCGAATCTGGCGGCGCTGGAAGCGTGGGTGGCCAATACTCCGTGGATCGATTTTCTGGCAAGCGAGCCGGCTACACGCTCCAACACGTCGGTCTGTTTTTCCATCACCGACCCGGCCATCGCAGCGCTGCCTGAAGCGGAGCAAGCGGCCAAGGTCAAACAGCTAACAAGCCTGCTGGAACAAGAGCAGGTGGCCTATGATATTGGGGCCTACCGTGATGCGCCGACAGGCCTTCGCATCTGGGCCGGCGCCACGGTGGAAACTGCCGATATCACGTGCTTAACCCAGTGGCTGGATTGGGCCTGGGCGGAAATAGCTTAAAACACTTGAAAAGAAACGATGTCACGCCTTTCCCGCTACGTTCTGCCTGTACTCAAGGAAACGCCTGCCGAGGCGCAAACGCCTTCGCACCGGCTGATGCTGCGTGCAGGCATGATCCGCCAGTTGGCCAGCGGTATCTATAACTGGCTGCCCCTTGGCCTGCGCGCGCTGCGCCGGGTGGAGGCCATTGTCCGGGAAGAGCTGAACCAAAGTGGCGCCGAAGAGCTTTTGATGCCCACCATGCAGCCGGCCGAACTGTGGCAGGAATCCGGTCGGGGTGATTATGGCCCGGAAACGTTGCGCGTTGAGGACCGCCATGGGCGCCCTTTGCTCTACGGCCCCACCAACGAAGAAGTGATCACCGACCTGTTTCGCCACACCATCAAGAGCTACAAGCAGCTGCCCTTAAACCTCTACCACATCCAGTGGAAATTCCGCGACGAGATTCGTCCACGCTTTGGTGTGATGCGTGGCCGTGAATTTCTGATGAAAGATGCCTATACGTTTGATGCGGATGAAGCCTCCGCCATGGCAGCTTACCACAATATGTACCGCACCTATTTGCGTATTTTTAAGCGTATGGGACTCAAAGCCATTCCTTTTGCGGCAGAAACCGGGCTGATTGGTGGTTCGCTTAGCCACGAATTTCAGGTGATTGCCGGCACCGGCGAAAGCGCGATTTATTACGACAAAGCGCTGGAAGACCTGCTGGAGGCAGAAGAGCCCGATATTGAGGCGATGCGTGCGTGCTACGCGGCGGCCGATAACAAACACGACCCCGATACTTGCCCGGTGCAAGAGGGTGATTTGTGCCACGCGCGCGGCATTGAGGTGGGGCATATTTTTTATTTCGGCGAGAAATATTCCGCGCCGATGGGGGCCGTTATTGCCGATGCCACGGGCAAGGATATTCCGGTGAAGATGGGCGCGCATGGTATTGGTATTTCGCGTTTGGTCGGTGCGATCATTGAAGCCCATCACGATGAAAAGGGCATTTGCTGGCCGGAATCGGTGGCGCCTTTTGATATCGGTCTGCTCAATCTGCGCCCTGGAGATGAGGCGTGTGATAACGCCTGCGAGCAGCTTTATGCGACGTTGCAACAGGCCGGGAAAACGTTGCTCTATGCCGACCAGGAAGGCAGTGCGGGGGCCAAATTTGCTACCATGGACTTGATCGGCCTGCCCTGGCAGGTGGCCATTGGACCGCGCGGCCTTGCGCAAGGCAGCGTGGAATTGCAACAGCGCGCCACTGGGGAAAAACAGAGCGTTAGCCTGGAAGCGGTCCTTGCGACTCTGAGCCAATAGACAAAAAATCACCATGTTATGGTGACAAATGTCTGCCATGGGGGAACCAAAAATGGGTGGCGTGTTGGTGATTTATAGGGTGATATTTTCAATAAAGACGCCACATTGCTGCTTTTAAAGTACCTACCAAAAAAAGGGGGCACGCTTCCCAGCGGACCCCCTCATGAACGTGTGTATCACAGCAGGATACAATCGAGTTGTGACTTGCTTTCTGGCATAAGTCATAACTCAAAATGAATTTACATTTATATCACGCCCCAGAAGATAAGTAAAGAGTTAATTTATAATCGGTAGATCGGCCTTATGGACTGATAGCCTTCGGTCGGATGGGTGCCTATGGGGTGGATGAGGGTAAGTCTGCTTTCTGGTTGGAGTGTAGGGTTTTTGCATCTGTACGCTGTGGCTCCTCTTCCACCGGGCAGGTCATCGCATTGCTTCCGAGCCAAGTCATACGCGATATCGTGCTCACATCGTCCTCGCTTAAACCCACACTGATCTCCTTATAGGCATCGCGGGCCTGGCGATGCGCACGCCGCATGGCCAAGCGGTACCAGCTGGCAGCCACCACGCTATATGTCGCCCCATCTTCGCCTGAAACGAGAGTGAGAGTGTGGATAGCGGATGCTTTGCTGGCAGAAATGGTCTTAATGCAGGCGCTCTGGCACAGAGGGACTTTCATCGCTTGATGTGATACGTTTCACAAAGGAAGAGGCACGTGCTTGCGCCGTGGCGGCCACTTCGCGCTCTTTGATCAGCTTGGCGACGATATCGCGTGGCGTTTCGGGCAAATCCACATCTTGCGCGGTAAGCTGATCGCGTTGTTCCAGCACCTTCGCCAGGTGCCCTTTTGGACTTTGTTTCAGGATACGTTGCTCTTCTGCTTGCCTTTCATCCACCCCAATATCTGGGGCCTCATCATGCAGGCCTGAGATAAAGGCATAGTTCGCATGCATCTCACCAAAGAGCTTGTCACGCGGCAGGTCGAGCAAACTATCCCATACCTCATGCCCATCCAGCACAAAATCCGGAAGTTCTGTACGCAGCGTCTGCCTTCCACCGATCGCATCCAGTAGCACGGCGTCCATCTTTTCCGGGCTCGCACTAGAAAAAGGGAAATCACGCATAAGCTGCTGGTCTAACCCGTAGCCATATGTCACCTGATCGCCTCCCACCCTTTGCAAGGCTTCTTCTATGCTGAGCTTTTGCTCGGTCACTTGCTGTGCTATTTGCTCATCGCGATTTTGTAGCCATGTGAGATAGGCGCCATCCACCTTTTCTAAAAGCTCTTCCACAAAATTCTGCTGGTCCACCTCCGCATATTGTGCCGTACATTCCTGATGCATGAGTTGCTTAAACGCGACTACCGTGCTACGGGCTGCCATATCTTCTTGCGACACACTTCCATCGTAAATACGCGCCATGGGCACGGCCGCAAAATCTTGCTTGATGGTTGCCAGCACGTGATCGTCGATCTGCATCATGGCGTGTGGATGCTCCTTTTTCCAGGCCTTCCACGCCTCGGGTTTTTTTATATCAAAAGCCGGATCATTTGGTCGGAGATGTGCTGGTACCAAGTCCAGCAGCACGGCCTCCATTGCCTCCTTTTCTAGGCCCATCTGGGTCAAATAAGGCAGCAGCTTTTCCGTGCTGAAGCGGTAGGAAAATTCATAGGCCTGTACAATTTCCTCCTCTTCAATTGTATGGCCACCAAGACCAATACCGGCATGAAAAATGGCATCATGATTAAACACGGTCGCACCGGTGGAAGCCGTTTGATCCCCCGCCACTTCTTGGATATGCTTCCATGGGTCCAAAAATCCATGACCTGCGAGAAAGTCGACGGTATCTCTGCCAATGGAGCCGCGCTCTGGCGTATCAAAATACTTCAGCAACTGGGCGTAAGGCCCGGCCGTATCGCCATCTTGCAACAAATTTTCCCTTAACTGCACTCTGTTGCGGGCAAATGTCTCTCTTTCTGCTTTGCTGATCGTGGGATCGTAAGGGTCAATCGCCATCACGTGAACAAAGGCTTTTTGTGTGGCTAAGGCGGCAGATTCCTGTGCATGATCAAGGGCCAACACGGCACCCTGCTGTAAACGCTGCACCTCTTTTGCAATACATGCACTAAAAAGCGAAAGGGACATCACACACTGGTTCTTTTATGACACATCTTAACCAGTATGCCACCAAAGTATTAACAAAATGTAAAACAAATGAAAAAACCAGACGGAGGAAGCTCGCGGGCGGGGGGTTAAGCCCCTTTTCTTATTAAGTACACTCCCTCTCCCCCTACGCTAAAGCTTCGGAAGACAGGCGCGGGAATGACAGCATAACGGAGCACACCAATCACCAGTTACTAGTAACCAGCAACCGCCACGCACTAGTTGCAGGCGCTGCAGGCTATTGACCTGCAACGTAAAATAGGCTCTAATGCCACCTGGAGTTCACAGAGCTCTGGGGCATAACAACCTCTTATCAGGCGGCAGTAGCTTCGCCGTTACCAAACTGCTACCTCACGCTACGATGCGTCGGGGTGGCGGCGTGATAGAATAGGTCTTGCGATCGAAAGCGTCGCGGCCATCCTGATATGGTTTGTTAACACCCCGGCACCTGTGTATCTTAAGCGATATATGGGTGCTGTTTGGTTTTTTAGACGCAATCAAGAGGAACGGTACGATGTCTACTTCTCCACAGAGGCCTCCGGTGGATGATGCGCTGGATTTGTTGCATCGCGCGATGGCCATTGTGACGGCTTATGGCCGCGACCCGGACTATGTTCCCTGCGCCGAAGAATGGGCGCTTTGGTTGTGTTTACGCGACCGTTTGTGGCAGCATCAGGCGGCGGTGGAGCATTGGTGTGAGCGGCTGGAGAAGCGGCGTTAGGGCACTTTTTTCAGGAAGGATGTGCTGCAGGTGTTTCGGTGGAAGGCGTGGCAGCTGGCGGGGCGGGTTCAGGCTCGCGGTTGGGTTCCTCTTCCACCGGGCAGGCCATGGCGTTGCTGCCAAGCCAGGTCATGCGCGAGATGGTGGCAT
>JANQHP010000168.1 GCA_028282625.1 Rickettsiales bacterium
AACATCGCCTCCCCGCCGCTTGCGTGCACGGTCAGCATCGCGATCTGAAGCGGTGCCAGGCTGCGGATGGTGTGGGCCACCGTATTGGGAATATCGTGCAGTTTCAGATCCAAAAAAATGGGCACGCCGGCATGGTCGGACACCTTCTTAACACCGGCCGGTCCGTTCGCACAGAAAAACTCCAGCCCGAGCTTCACCATGCCAAGCATGCCGGTTTCCTGCAGTTGCAAAGCAAGTGCGCAGGTCTTTTCTATATCAGCCGTATCCAGCGCAACAATGAAGGGAGAAGCGGCTTGTTGCATGGTATAAAACCTAACGGATCAAACACGCGCCAAGGTGCGGACTGCGTGACGTCTGTTACTAGATGCTGAAGTAATTTTTGAACTCAACCGGATGCGGTGTATTTTCCGTATCTTCCACCTCTTCCATTTTCAGTGCGATGTAAGCATCGATCTGGTCGTCGGTAAAGACATCACCTTTTTTCAGGAAGTCACGGTCAGCGTCGAGTGCCTCCAACGCATCGCGTAGAGAACGCGCGACAGTCGGTACATCTTGCAGTTCCTCAGGCGGAAGGTCATACAGGTTTTTGTCCATCGCTTCGCCTGGGTGAATGCGGTTCTCAATCCCGTCAATCCCAGCCATCAACATGGCCGCAAAGGCATAGTAAGGATTGGCGGTGGGATCTGGGAAACGTGCCTCAATCCGTTTGCCTTTGGGGCTTGCGGTATAGGGAATGCGGATGGAGGCCGAGCGGTTGCGCGCGGAATAGGCCAGCAGCACCGGTGCCTCAAAGCCAGGAATCAGGCGCTTGTAGCTGTTGGTGCTGGCGTTGGTAAACGCATTGATCGCCCGTGCATGCTTGATGATGCCACCCACATAATAAAGCGCGGTTTCAGAAAGATCGGCGTAGCCATTGCCGGCAAAAAGCGGGGTGTCACCCTTCCAGATGGATTGGTGGGTGTGCATGCCGCTGCCATTATCATCACTAATCGGCTTGGGCATAAAAGTGGCGGTTTTGCCATAAGACGAAGCCACGTTATGCACCACATATTTGTATTTCTGCACATTATCCGCCGTTTGCACCAGCGTATCAAACGCAAAGCCAAGCTCACACTGGCTGGGTGCCACCTCATGGTGATGGAGGATCGGCTTCACGCCCACATCGCGTAATGTGGTCAGCATTTCCGCGCGCAGGTCGGAGAGGGAATCCACCGGCGGGACAGGGAAGTAGCCACCCTTGACTTTCGGGCGATGGCCCAGATTGCCGGTATGGTATTCGGTACCGGAATTATAAGGACCTTCTTCGGAATCCACCTCGGCAAAGCAGCCATTCATCCCGACATGAAAGCGCACATCGTCAAACACGAAGAATTCAAGTTCCGGCCCGAAAAAGGCTTGCTCGCCGATGCCGCTATATTGGAGGTAGGATTCGGCGCGTTTGGCCGTGGAGCGTGGGTCGCGGCCATAGCCCTGGCCGGTGGAGGGCTCCACAATATCGCAGCACACAATGGCGGTGGGTTGCGCGGAGAAAGGATCCATGATCACCGTGCTCATATCCGGCTGCAGGATCATATCGGATTCGTTGATTGCCTTCCATCCGGCAATGGAGGAACCATCAAACATCAGACCATCGGAAAGAATGGCTTCATCTACTTGATCAGCCGTCATGGTGGTGTGCTGCCATTTCCCACGCGAATCGGTAAAGCGGAAATCGACGAATGCTGCCTCGTTTTCTTCCAGGAATGTCAAAAAATGTTTGGTATCAGACATGGTGGTGGCCTCTCTCTTAAGCTTCCAGTGCGAATATAACGGTCATGGTATGTTTATGTGGGCATCGCGCGCCCTATGGGAGCCAAAGCATACGCATCTTGCGGACAATTGCAAGCGCGCAGGGAGTCGTGGGATGATGGGTTACAGAAGCCAGAAGCCAGGGTCTCCCACTAAACTCTAACAACTACTTAATAACCCTTGACAGAGAGAGAGCAATCCGTTAGCATGTAAGGCAATTCTGTGCTGCGGAGGAGAAACACCACCGCACGCGGTGGCCTTAGCAGCCACAGACATTTTTTAGGGGGAGGTGAACCCCATGTATGCTAAGAAAGATGTTGAAAGCGCAAAAAGGACCATTTCTATTGCCTATGCAGGCAGGACTATTAGCTCCGATGAGTTGGTCCAAATGATTATCTTTTTGGCAGAAAAGCTGCCGGAAGATAAGTTGAGGGGTGTCGTAAGAAAGCTGGTAGCCAAGCTGCAGCCAGATGAACAAGAATCCTTCGAGCTCAGCACATAACCGGTCGCTCACGCGACCAACAACCAAAAAAGGCGCCCCCTGTGGGCGCCTTTTTTACGTGTGGAGAGTTTTATGCCTTGCTTGAGTGTGGCTTTTCGCTCTTTGTCTTCCGAAGCGTTTGCGTAAGAAGCAGGCTAACGGGTACCCTCGGATGATGAGGGAAAGTAGAATGGATGTTGTTAGATGCGCGGATAGGCATAAGCCTATTCCGATTTAATCGCAATTACCTACGGAAAGCGGATGCTTCTTCTGCCTGCCCGCGAGTTTCTGCCTGGTAACGCTCCAAAAGATTGCATAGCTTCGTGACTTCTTCTGCTGGAATGCGAAGCGCCGTGTGCTCACCTTCTGCAACCTCAACCTCTAGCGGAGCTGTAGGCGGCTGATACGGTGCGCTTGGCACATGCTGCAAAGCGGTTGTTACAGGCTCAAACGCCACCCCAAGATGTTTCAACGCCTCTTCCAGCATTGCAATCGACGCGCTTTCTACGACCACTTCCTGATTTTCCCCAGCGCTCCTGCCTACATGCGCCATCGCCTGATCCCTTGAGTGATGGATACTTTCTAAAACTTTATTAAGGCTCATTAACTGTACCCGCTCTTCAGCTGTTATAGCCTCGTTCGCTCTTACCATCACCCCTCCTTCTATCTTATCCAAATAGTAGCGCCATGATAGGGCGCTCTGCCAGCAAGGTGCAGTATAGCAAAAACAGGTACAAAATGGAATAGCGGAACAGCGCGCGCGCGGTGCTGGCCTTTCCATCACGCTTCAGCCGAAGTGCGAGCTGCACAAAACGCAGATTGAGCAGCGCGGCGACCGCCAGATAGACCGGGCCCACCGCCGCAAGCGATGGTGTAACCACCGGCAGAAGTGTAAGCACCACAAGCCATAGGCTATAGAGCAGAATATGCGTGCGGGTGGCTTCCTTGCCATGCGTGATCGGCAGCATTGGTAAGTTCGCCCGGCGGTAATCTTCATCCGTCACCAGTGAAAGCGCCCAAAAATGTGGCGGGGTCCAGAAGAAAATCACCGCAAAAAGCCATATTGCCTCCAAGCTTACACTGCCCGTGACCGCAGCCCAACCGATCATCGGAGGAAAGGCGCCTGCCGCGCCACCAATCACAATATTTTGCGGCGTACGCGGCTTCAGCCATACCGTATACACAAACACATAAAACAAAATCGCACCAAGCAGCAGCCCGGCGGCCAGCCAATGCAGTGCCAGCCCCATCAGCAAGACCGACACCACCGAAAGCACCACGGCAAATTCAATCGCGTGCTCCGGCGCCACGCGCCCTGCAGGCAGCGGGCGGCCGCGCGTGCGATGCATACGCGCATCCAGGTGCCGCTCGTACCACATGTTCACCGCGCCTG
>JANQHP010000191.1 GCA_028282625.1 Rickettsiales bacterium
CGAAGCGCGGAAGCCGCAAAGGGCCATATGAGCACCGCAGAAAGTGCCAAGATTCCCAACATCCAGGCATTCAACCCATCAATCGCATAGGCAATCCCAATCGGCGCTTCCCACCCGCCAAACGCATAACTCATCACCTCGCCGGCATCGCCATGCACCAGCGGTGAAAGCAACATCCACGCCGCGATAAACGTACACAACACCGCCACCGACCCAATGGTCCAGGCCACCACAAAAGAGCGTACCATCATCACCAGCCCTGCCGCCACCAAAGGGGCTACCACCGCAAGGGCGGGCGCATGAAGCAAAAAGAGAGAAAGCGACAAGTTTTCCATGGTTTTATGGCCATATATTGTGCTTATTTAGTATGTTTTTTGTCTCATTTTTGTCCATTTCTTGGATGGTTTCTTCTTCCACCGAACCATATTCCTCCTTGAGACGAATGATCAGCGCCAGCCCCACCGCCACCGTGGACATCCCCACCACAATCGCTGTCAACATCAGCACATGCGGCAGCGGATTATGGTAAAGCGCTACCCCTTCCTGCAAAATAGGGGCCGCACCCTCATGCACATAGGCCGCAGAAATGTAAAAAAGGAGCACCGCCACTTGAAACAGCGAAAGGCCAATCAATTTTTTTACCAAATTACCGCTCGCAATGGTGATATAAAACCCTACCATCATCAACAACACGCTGGCCCAATGGTTGTAATGCCCTTGTATCAGCGGCAGCAGATGTTCCAGCTTATCCATGGTCTTTCCTTTCGGCAAAAAGCAAAAACAAAAGCAGCATCACCGCAAAAACCGTGATGCCCACACCCGTTTCCACCAGCATAATGCCGACCTGCTGCGCCACCGGACCCGAAAGCCCCGGCAACGCCTCATAGTCCAAAAAAGGCCGGTAGTCGGGCAGGCTCACCAACCCCACACCGGCATAAAGCAGGGCGCCACACGCTGCCATTCTCACCAAAAAGTCAACAGAAATTACCCTTTTTGTGGCCGCCGTACCATACATCAAGGCATAAAGGATAAACCCGGCTGCCACGATCACACCCGCCTGAAAGCCCCCGCCCGGGCTATATTCCCCGTGCCATTGTATGTAAAAACCAAAGAGCAGAATAAAAGGCAGCAGCAAGCGCGAAACCACGCGTAAGACCAATTGTTCTTTCATGCCATGCCTCGTGGTGTCGTATCATATCCAGGTGGGATCACCCGCCCCACCCTCTTAGCACAGCATGATTCGTGCTTCAAGCAAAGGAACCGCCATGTAAAAACAAGAAGGCAGCCACCGGGCAAATCATAGACGCGCCGTGCCTAGCCCACCGGGCGAATCTGACCCTGCCCGCGCACCTGATACTTAAACGTGGTCAACTGCTCCAGCCCCACCGGCCCGCGTGCGTGCAAGCGCCCGGTAGCAATGCCAATCTCAGCCCCCATCCCAAACTCACCGCCATCGGCAAATTGGGTCGAGGTGTTATGCATCACAATCGCGCTGTCAATTTGCGTCAGAAACTGCTCGGCCGCCGCGTGATCTTCTGCCACAATCGCATCGGTATGGTGCGAACTATGCGCGTTGATAAACGCAATCGCCTCGCGCACATCGTCCACCAGCTTGACCGAAAGGATGGCGTCTAGATATTCCATATCAAAATCGTCGGCACCAGCAGGCTGAATGCGGCTATCGAGTGCTACCGCCTCTGCTTCGCCGCGCACCTCACATCCGCCGGCCTCTTCCAGCCCGGTCAGCAAGGCAGGCCGC
>JANQHP010000198.1 GCA_028282625.1 Rickettsiales bacterium
CTGGAGCAGTGTATATGACGAGATGGGCTGGCTGGTGTGGATAAGATGAGAACCCACCGGTTCGACAATGTACTTCGTGAACGCAGTGAACTTAGCACATTGCGACGCAGCATAAACGAAATATATGAAAGCCTGTGCAATTGTATCCACCAGCGGTATGCTGAGGATGGCGAACAACTTACTGATAAAGCAGCAAGAGAAGCCGCTGACAACCTGCTTGGGTTGTGTAATAAGATTGTTGAAATTGAGATGAACAGAAATGACTGATAATTCTTCTATTGATAAACTAAGTGATGCGGCTAAAACTCTGCTACGTGACTTAATTTCTAGTCCTTCTGACTATCCAAACAGCAAAGATAAGCTATTTGTTGACTGCCAAGAACTATGGCCGCTAAATGCCTGTATTCATAAATTTGATGGGATCGATGCATATGCCATTGGATATCTTAATGCGGCAAAATTATTGGCACGCATCGTAATTTATTCTCAAAGCAGAATGGATACCTTGGTCTATCCAATTATTTATCTCTACCGACACTACTTGGAAATTAGACTCAAGGATCTTATTAGACAGGGCGCTAACATTACGGGCACGCCAACTGATGAAAGGCTAGAAGAGATACTCAATGGAAGTCATCACCTCATGAAGCTATGGAACAACTTCAAACCATTTTTCATAAAAGTTTCAGGTGGCAATGGCGATTTTGATAACGTCAAAAAAGGAATGGAATCGTATATAAACCAAATTCACGCTATTGACCCTGCCTCTTTCACCTTTAGGTATGACCGAGCAAAACACTCTACGGAGCATAACCTTGAAAAGCATGAACGCATCAACCTATTTCATTTTTGTCAAAATATGGAGAAGCTTACTCGTCTCATTGAGGGCACAAACAACGAATTTAGTGCGACATTAGATTGTGTTAATGACATGCTGGAAGAATATTGCGATTACCAAAATTAAGCATCTCCAAAACAAACAACCTGAACTCCCGAGCAATCTGCAAAACCGTCCACTACACACCACCATCCGTCATTCCAGCCCTAAAGGGCTTGAAAATGACGAGGCCAGCAGTGGAAGGCCAAGATAAAAAACCATGCCCCCCACCAAACCAAGCGCCTAATAGTCCGCCGTGCCGCGAATAGGATAGTGGTTCTCCGGGTTGCGGATCCATTCCAGGCCGCTTGCCAGCTGCTCGATATCCGGCCGCACAAAAGGATTGTTGGAGATATCCACCACATGCAACTGGCCTTGCTCGTTGACCACAAACAAGCCCGGCTCGGCGAAATGATGGTCCGTTTCCTGCTCAGAGCGTGGCACCGAAATATACACACCAAGCGTGCGCATCTGCGCTTCCGTCAGGCCATAATAAAGCGGGAAGCTCACCGAAAGCGCTTCCTTGTGCTGCATCAATTGCGCTTTGCTATCGCCTGAAACAGCCACCAGATCCACCTTATTTGCCTTAAGCCGTTCCTTGTAACCCTCAAGCTGGTGCAGATATTTGGTGCATAGCGGGCAATGACGGCCCCGATAGACCACTATCATTTGCCAATCCGTGCCCTTAGCGGGTGTACCAAGTGTCACGCTCTGCTCGTTGCTATCCTTCACGGTGATAGCAGGAAAGATGCTACCCGCATGCAGTTTTGTAGTCGTCGTCATCCTATACTCCTTTTCTTACTGATGAATCTCTTGTCATTTTAGCCTACTCCTTCGGGAACTCCCCGCCTAGCATCAGCCAGAATGCCTCATAATGCCTATCGGAAAAGTTCCGGAAATTCTGGAAGCGCACATGCCGGTTCGGCTGTTCTGGCGTCACTTCAATGCCCCAGAGCGACTTATCATCATAAGGCAGCGTGCCATAGCGCAAATCTGCAATCACATTGTTCTTCTCCGGATGCAGGTAGATAAAATCTTGCGAAAAATGGGCAAAGCGGTGGATATCCGCGCGCTGTACCGTATCCGCACCAATCTCAGGGAACACGGTTTCTGCGTCAATCACCGCGGCCGTGGTGCCCTCATGGATCACCGGTGCTTCCAGCAAGGTCGCATAGACCGCATCCACATAATAATGCTCGCCGGATTGATAGACCGTGCGCCACAGAAAGTTATTGCCGATGGTCGGGTTCAGCAACATCCGGTCGATCGTGTGGCCGCGCTGCTCGGCGAGCTCCTGCACCACATCGCCCACCATGCCATGCTTCACAAAGCCCAGCGCCAAATAGCATAGCGCCAAGCCAAGCCCCACCCGCATCAGGAAAATCGAGCGGCGATACAGGCTGAGTCCACAAAAAATCAGCAGGGTGAAGGTGAAGATCGGATCGATAATCGAGATGATATTCCACGAGATGCGCGCCTCGGAAAACGGCCAGAACAGATGCGTGCCATAGCTGGTGCTGGCATCGAGCAGACCGTGGGTTGCCATGCCGAGCGTGGTGAAGAGATACACCATGGCAAAAGAACTCTTCTTGCGGAAAAACGCCCAGTAAAGAAACAGCGCCACGATCAACCCACCAAAGGGAATAAAGGCAAGCGAGTGGGTAAAATGCCGATGGTACTGGATCATCATCAGCGGGTCTTCGGTGCTGCGGATGAAAATATCCAGATCCGGCGCCATGCCGCCTATCAGGCCGCAAAAGGCCGCACGCTTGATGCTTTCCCGCTTGGCCGCGGATTGCGCGAGGGCAGCGCCCAGCACACCTTGCGAAAGTGGATCCATGTGTTGTTCCTTTATCTCTGATCGATGTGATTACAGTGCAATAGAAAAAAGCATATGCGCGATCGAACGTCCACCGAGCATTTCCTTCTGGCGACACAAACCTTCATTGAGCACCTTGCCGCCCTCCTCATTGGAAATGCCAAAATCCACATAAGGCAGATGTGCATATATCTCGGTGATCAGCACCTGCAGCTAAGGATTCTTTGCGTTCGATAGACTCAGGAATAGTCTCTTTTTCTGTATCCCAACATTGGCTAATAAACGCTTTGTCTTCTTCCGTGAGATTCATGCCTAAATCGGACAGTGTGTTTTTGTTATGGTTTGTCCAAAGTGGTTTGATTCTAGATCGTTGACATAGCGCCCCTCGTCGTAAAAATGAACAAGTGGCCTTATCATGGGAACCATACGACAAACGATGCGCCAGATCAGCCAGCGGATTTCTCGGATACGGATTTTCTTTCTTACAATTATCATAACTTATTGCTTAAATTTATCACATCATTATAGACTAAATCCTAATTATCATCACAATGAATATCCCGCTTTCATAAAGAAGCAGGAGCAGAGGTATCATATGCCCAAAACCATAATAAGAAAACCTATTAAAGTCATTGGAAATACATTGGTTTTTCGTGATGCGGAGCCTGACGATGCAGAATTTATCTTGAAGCTTAGAAACGATAAAAAGAAGTCTCGTTTTATCTCTAAAACCTCTACAGATGTCAATAAGCAAAGACAGTGGTTGGAGAGTTATACCAAGGATGCAAATCAAATTTATTTTATTATACAAAACAAGGGCCTTGAGCCTGTTGGTACAGTCAGAATTTATGACCAGATAGGAGAGTCATTCTGTTGGGGTTCATGGATTCTTTCTAAAGGCTCACCTTTATCGCATTCTATTGAGTCTGCGCTTATAGTATATCATTTTGCTCAGTATTTAGGATTTACTGAAGCCCACTTTGACGTAAGAAGAGGTAACAAATCCGTATGGAGATTTCATGAGAAGTTCGGTGCTATAAGAGTAAAAGAAACGGATATTGACTATTATTACAAATTACCAGAAGAAAATATGGCTGAATCTCTTAAAAAGTATAAGAAATTTCTTCCTAATGGCATTAAAGTCGTAATGTAAGAAAGGGCTTTTAAACGTTATTCACATTCTTTGAAGAATGGCCCAAAATGTTCCTTTGGGATGCCATTAAACTTCCTCATTTGGGCGCATAGAACTTGCTCATTTCCTGGATTTCCTCTATGCAGTCTTGTGCAGCACCACGCAGAAAAAAGCAAGTTTTATGTCCGATCGATCCACCACCTCCACGCCACGTTGGCTGGTCACCGGTGGCGCCGGCTTTATCGGCAGCAATTTCCTGCATTTCCTTCTGGAAGAGGCGCCCCCACAGGCGCCGATTGTGGTGCTCGATATCCTGAATTATGCCGGGCACCGGGAAAATATACCACACGATCCGCGGGTCCATTTCGTGCAGGGCGATATCTGCGACCAGCCCTTGGTGGCAAAGCTGCTGCGTGAGCATCAGATCACCCATCTGGTCAATTTTGCCGCCGAGTCGCATGTGGATAATTCCATCACGGCGGCCGCCGATTTCATCCGCACGAATGTGGAAGGCACCCGCGCGCTGCTGGATGCAAGCCGTGCCTACATGCAAGAAGAGGCGCAGGATTTTCGGTTTATCCAGATTTCCACCGATGAGGTCTTTGGCGCGTTATTAGAAGACGAACCGCCCTTTACCGAAAACAGCGCCTTAAAGCCCAGCTCGCCTTATTCGGCTTCCAAAGCCGCCGCCGATTTGCTGGTCGATGCCTGGCATGCCACTTACGACCTGCCCACCATCGTGACCCATTGTAGCAACAATTATGGCCCAAGGCAGCATAGTGAAAAGCTGATCCCACACATGATCTTCTCCGCGCTAAAAGGTAAGCCTTTGCCGGTCTATGGCAACGGCAAAAACATCCGCGACTGGATCCATGTGCAAGACCATTGCCGCGGGGTGTTCTTAGCGGCCACCAAAGGCAAACCAGGCGAGCATTACTGCTTCGGCGGGGCGTGCGAGCGTCGCAACATCACAATCGTAGAGCAGATTTGCACGCTACTGGACCAGCTCCAGCCTTCTAAGGAGCGGACGCATTATCAGGAGCAGATCGCGTTTGTAAAAGACCGCCTGGGCCATGATTGGCGTTACGCGATCGACTTTAGCAAAGCCACGAGGGAGCTTGGCTTCACGCCGGAGCATGATTTTGAAGATGGCCTCAAGCAGACCATCCAGTGGTACCTGGATCACCTCGAGTGGGTAGAAAAAATCACACCCAAAGCATAAGCAAAAGGGAGAAAAACGCATGACCAAACGAAAAGGTATTTTGCTGGCCGGTGGGGAAGGCAATCGGCTCAAACCCTTAACCAGCGTGACGTGTAAGCAGCTTTTGCCCGTCTACGACAAGCCGATGATTTACTACTCGCTTTCCACGCTGATGCTCTCCGGCGTGCAGGAGATTTTGATCATCTCCACGCCTGAAGCCACGCCCTTGTTAGAAGCATTTTTGGGCGATGGCAGTCATCTTGGCTTGCAACTTTCTTACGCCGTGCAGGAAGAGCCCAAAGGCATTGCTGAAGCGTTCTTGATCGGGGAAGATTTTCTGCAAGGTGCGCCCTGTGTGCTCGCACTTGGCGACAATATCTTTTACGGTGCAGGCCTTTACCATCTGCTGCAGGAAGCCGGCAAATCTACCTCCGGTGCCGTGGTATTTGGTGTGCATGTGCGCGATCCGGAACGGTTTGGCGTGCTGGCGCTGGATGCCTCGGGCAACGTGACCGACATCATCGAAAAACCGCAAAACCCACCTTCGCCTTACGCCGTGGTGGGGCTTTATTTTTACGACGAACACGTGGTGGAGCATGCCAAGCGCCTCACGCCTTCCAAAAGGGGGGAGCTCGAGATCACGGACCTCAATCGCCTCTATCTGCAAGAGGGTGCGCTTACCGCTTCCATCCTTGGGCGCGGCAATATGTGGATGGATGTGGGCACGCACACCGCGCTGCTGGAGGCCGGCCATTTTATTGCGCAGATTGACGAACGCCAGGGCCTCAAAATCGGCTGCCCGGAGGAAATTGCACGGCGCATGCACTATATTGATAACGCACAACTCAAGGAACTTGCCGCCTATTATACCAACAGCGGCAGTGGCTATGGGCGCTATTTATCAGCGCTGGCCGAAGAAATGCACGAGGCAGGCTAAGGATGGTCGCACGTCCTCCTAAGCTAATACAAATGGACCGCCACGCGGATGATCGCGGTGGGCTGATCGTAGGCCAGATGACCGATCATTGGGATTTTGAGGTCAAGCGCATCTATTTTGTACAGGATTTTGAAGAAGGCACCTTGCGCGGTGCGCATGCGCACAAGCAGCTCCAGCAGGTGATGATCGCGATCTCCGGCGCAGTGGAAGTCACCACCGATGACGGCGCAGATGGCCACCACACATGGGTACTGGATAACCCGCAAAACGCCCTCCGGCTCTACCCACCCGTGTGGCGTGAAATCAAGAGCCTCAGCGAGGATGCCGTGTTTTTGGTGTTGGCCTCCGCCCCTTACGACGCCGAGGATTACATCAACGATTATGAAGCTTTTGTGGCCTACGTGGCTGAGGAGGCAAACCGGTAACCCCATGCCCGACCCCTCCACCCATATCCCGTTTCTTGACCTCACGCGGGCGCATGCCGAGCTGCAAGCAGAAATTGAAGCCGCGCTTTGCGCAGTCGCCAGAAGCGGATGGTACATTGGTGGCGTGCCTCTGGCGGCCTTTGAGGCTGAGTTTGCCGATTTTTGCGGCAGCAACCACACGGTCGGCGTGGGTTCCGGGCTTGAAGCACTTCGCTTAAGCCTTGTGGCACTCGAGATTGGCGCAGGCGATGAGGTCATCGTACCTTGCCACACCTTCATTGCGACCTATCTGGCCGTGATGGCGGTCGGTGCGGTGCCGGTACCCGTCACGTGTGGGCAGAATTACCTGATCGACCCGGCCGCCATCGAACCAGCGATCACACCGCACACCAAGGCAGTCCTTCCCGTGCATCTGTATGGGCAATGCTGCGATATCGATGCCATCCAGGCACTGGTCGCAACGCACGATCTGCGTGTCATCTATGACGCGGCCCAGGCGCACGGCGCACACCATCAAGGCAAACCGATTGGCGGGGCGGGGGATGCAGTGTGCTGGAGCTTTTACCCCGGCAAGAATCTGGGTGCGCTCGGCGATGGTGGCGCGGTCACCACCCACGACGCAGCGCTCGCAAAGCGTATCCGTCGGCTGGCCAATTATGGCTCGGAAGCAAAATACCACCATGTGGAAATAGGCACCAATTCGCGCCTGGACCCGATGCAAGCAGCTGTGCTCTCGGTCAAGCTGCGTCATCTTGATGCATGGAATGCCCGAAGGCGCCAGGTTGCAGAAGTCTACCACTCCCTACTGAAAGAAGCACTGCCGGCAGAAGTGATCTTGCCCGCCTTGCCGGATGAAGCCGACGCGCATGTCTGGCATCTGTTTGCGATCCAAGTACCAGATCGCGACAAAGTGCAGCAGCAACTAAAAGCCAAGAGCATACAAACCCAAATCCACTATCCCGTGCTGGCCACCGACCATCCATGCTTTCCCGCGCTACAAGCCGAATACCAGCACCAGTTTGCGCATGAGCGTGCATGGTGTAACCGGCTTCTCTCCCTGCCCATGTCGCCGCATCACACAGCAGAAAAAATCGAGCAAGTCGCCCAGGCACTGGTCCAATGTTTTTAAGATCAAAAAAGCACGTAACGTCACAACGCAGACGCATCACGATGCGGCGCTTTCGCCGCCTGTGTCTACGTTTCCTCTGCCATCTGTTTCCTTTTTGCAAAACCACGCTGCATTTTTTTGAAACGCCCATCCCCATTGATCGCATTGCCACCATGCCTCCTGTGGCAACATATGAAGAGACTGCTACGCTGGAGGAAAAGGACGCGGTGCTTAGTGAGGCCGAGAAGGATTTTATCCGCCGCTGCTGGAACCAGGAAGAAGAGATCATACCCGAGCATGTGGAGGGCAAAGAGGCATTTTACCTTGCAGAAGACCTCACCATCTATGGCCGTACGGGCGCGATGGTGCATCAGGAACGCATCGTGGTTGACTCGTTTTCTAACGCAAAAGAGGTGAGCGACAATCGCTGCAAACCCTCTTTGGGCCTCAAGAAAGTCCCAGCCGATGCACGCACCTGCTACTACTCCATGGTGGAAGTTGCCAAGGGCCACAAACAGTTTTATCACTTTTTCATCGATTTTTTATTCCGGCTGTTTTGCCTGGCACGTGCCATCGAAAAAAATCAGATAAACCAACCCCACATCACCATTCTGGTGAACCATGATTTGGCACGCTACCAGGAAAAAGCCTATGCCTATCTTATGGCGCGTTATCCCAGCATCGCCGTCCAGAAGCTGGCGCCAAGCGAGTATATCCATGCGAAAAAACTGCTCTATTTCGAGCGCACCCAAAATATCCACACAAGCTTTCTATCGCCTGAATATCTCGCTTTCATCCATCGCATTTTTCAGCCCGAATCGTTGCCAAAATTTGCACGAGAAGAGCTTAAAGGACGCTATTACATTAGCCGAAACGACACCAAGAACCGGCACGTTGAAAATGAGAAAGCGCTCACGCCGCTGCTTGAAGCTTACGGGTTTGAGGTGATCTACCCCACGACCTTGCCGCTGGAAAAGCAGATTGAAATCTTTGCCACTGCTGAGGTGATCCTCGCTCCGATTGGTGCCGCCCTTACCAACATCATCCATGCGCATCCCAGCACAAAAATCGGGCTATTTTACCCAGATGGGCTACTTGGCAGTCAATATCTGTGGCTGGCCAAAGCCGTAGGCATCAAAAAGGTGGAGCATGTCAGCGCAGGCAAAATGCGCGGGCGACGCAAGCATTTTACCATCTCGCAGGCGTTGCTTGAACAAACGCTAGAGGCACTGAAACTTCCCCCTGCGGCGTAACACAAACGTGTCCTAAAATTTCCTGCCAAGTGCAAATTTCACCAGATGGTCTGCGCCAGAAGAAGAAATCCCTGTGCGGTAACCCGCCGCAAAGAAAACCCCGTTATGGAAGCTGCCTTTGATGCCCGGCCCAATCTGATGGTCCTGATTGGAGTAGCCCGAAAGGTCGTTTAAGCGCCCAAAATCGTTGAACATATCCACGCCAATCTCAAACGATTTCAACGCAGCAGGCGGCGTGAGGCGATACATCACCTGGTTCCGAAATTCCAGCAAAATCCCATCATCCGCGTTTGGGCCCACATCATGTTCCATCATCGTGTTATGCCGCCATTTCCATTTCTCACCGATCGTGCCTTGTGCCAAAAAGCGTACCTCCAGCTCATGCGGCGTTTTGTCGCCATCACTATGCGTATAGACCAGGCGTATGCCCCCATCAAAGCCGTGCTGCTCACGCGCAATCAGGTGGAAGCGGTGCTCCATCGTGATCGCCTGATGCTCCAGATTGTCTCCCTTGCGCTTATCCTGCGCGGTGATCAGCCGAAACGCATACCGGTCGGTGAAGCCATAATCGTAATGCTGGCGGATGCGCAGGCGCTTATTGGCCGAAAAGCCCGGCTCATCTTCCGAGTAGCCAATGCGAAACTCCACCGAAGAAGCACCCTTGGTCACCGTCGCACCACCCACATGGCTGATCGGCGAGGAGGCCCACGCTGCCACAGATCCCAGGCACAGCACCATACCCGCAAGCGCACCGCATAAGCGCACACATTTTTTACCCCCACCCAAAAGGCGTACTGTTTCAAAAAAAGACATCATGACCATTGAGACGATGCAAAGATTATGGTAATATCTACCATCTAAACTACGGAAATACAATCAAAAACTAACCCCAAGAATCAGGCATAGATTTTTGTCCCCTTCTCGTGTATCAATGGTTGATGAATTGTAAATATATGAAAATGAATTAAATAGCACCTAAGTTATAAACACCAAAAAATATCAAAGAATGTCACAAAGAAATTTTAATTATCATGAATTTAACCGGGTGGGTGATGCACTAAACAAGCGCCTCTTTGTTGATACATCACCCCATGAGAACTTGGCTGTTGTTTTGGTAGCACATTCATTATTCACATCCCTGCCAACCATCGATGCCGCCGAGACTTTATGCGGAAAAGATAACCTTCGAATGGTCTTTAAATCCTCCTCTCAAAGCGATGATTTTGAGAGCCATTTGGTACAAAGGGGCAATTTGGCACTTGATGTAAGGAAAGAAGATTTCAGAAAACGCCCAGATTTGGTCATTAGGGCACTCCAGCATACTCTGGAAGAAACAAGGGCAGAAAAAATTCTTCTGTTGGATCACGGTGGATATGGCGCCTACCATTGGAATGACTTAAAGTCCGAACTGCCCATTGCCGGGGTGGTGGAATATGGCCTCAATGGCGAAAAAAGGTACGAGCAGCTTGATGCTAACGGGATCCCTTTTGCATCGGTTGCCCAATCTGCGATCAAAAAAGATGCGGATTATTCGGCCGGCAGAGTCATTGGTCACCTTGGTACCAATATTAGTCAGGGCTTTCGAGGCTATGGAATGCATATGCGTCATATGACACGTGTGGGCGTGATTGGGTTCGGCAAGCTTGCTTCAAGAGCAGCACAAGTGTTGAGGGATCAGGGGGCGCATAATATCGTTGTTTACGATACAGACCCTGCAAAAATGATTGAGGCATCCGGTCTAGGGTATAATATTTCTGCTACGAGTGTTGAGGAATTAGTAGAACGATGTAACTTTATTATCGTCGGCACGGACAATGCACCCATCAAGCCAGAAATGTATGGTCTAATGCGTGATCAAACTATGATTGCAACCGTCACCTCTCCAGATGATACCTTGGATATAGACACACTGCTTGCACAAGATGTGCTAACGCATGCACAAAAGGTTAAAAAAGAACCAAGGATCACAACATATAGCCACGGTGATAAAGAAATTCACTTAATTGAAGATGGCGATGCGGCGAACCTAAAGTCACCTTTTGGTGTAGATGACCCCACCTTGTTTATGCCACTATGTTTACACGCATTAGTTGGCCACGCTTTATTGGATGAAGGGGAAATAACCCCTGGAAGATGCAAGAATTAGAACATTTTACACAAGAAATGTACGTTGAATCTCTTAGAGAAGTGCAGCAACATTACAAAAACCAAGGGGTGTACAGATGAGTGATTCCCTACAACATCGAGTGCATGTGGAAAACACATTATTGCATCACAAACATATCTCTGAGTTTGCGGATATTGAACAGCTAGTAAAGATCATACATCATGCCACGGAGGAGCAGCTGGAAATGGTGTGTGTAATGGTGCCGATTGCAGAAGATAATAGCGCCATACACTTTATCAGACGGAAGCTGTTTGACTACCATCCAGACCAGTTTGATGCACTATTAAAAGACAACGAAATTAAGGGCACCGCTGCTTTTTTTGCAGCCTTGCAATCGGATTTTTCATTTGAGGAGTCGGACACCCAAGAACATTATATTTTCCTGACTCAACAAGATAAAACGCAAAACGGTGAGAGGCCGT
>JANQHP010000064.1 GCA_028282625.1 Rickettsiales bacterium
ATCATAAATTTCCTGAAGATGACTTGCCGCACGCTCGGTAAGACGAAGTCGGTTTGCTTTTACTGCCATCCATTGTCCTGCTTTTTCTTCAAAGCTTTCATATCTGTTTTGAAGTCTCCGCTACTTTCAAAATGTCGTCCCTCTGCAATATCTCTCCAACCTTCTGTAATCTCCTGATATACTTTATAGGTTTCACTTTGCATATCACGACGAATAAGGTCGCGTATATATTCGCTAGGTGTTTCAAAAAAACCTTTTGCGCCAACCACGCGAGCAACATGCTCAGCCAGCGGTTCAGATAGTCTTGCGTTAATGCGATTGGACATATACTCTCCTTTAGCAGTGTTTACTTGCTGCTACTGTATCACTTGTCGCAATAAATGTCAATATTGTCGCCATGTGTGGTGCTGTGAATCTATGGAGTAAGTGGCTGTTTGTAGGACTGATTTTGTGATGTATAACCAGGATGCGCTGGCGGGCTTAGGTTCGAATCTCGTTCATAACGGGCACCTATCCGCTTTTGTCAAAAATGGCTGAAGACCGCTATGCCTCCTCACCATCCACTCGTCAATAGCCCCGATCACTGGCGTGATAAGCTCCCCGAGCTTAAAGCGGACGGGCATAAATATGACCGCGGGCATGTGCTGGTTAATGGCAGCCCGCTTGAAGGTAGCGGCGCGACCAAACTGGTGGCCACCGCGGCGTTACGAAGCGGGGCGGGGCTGGTGACCGTTTCGTGCGATGCTACCGCGTTGCCTGTGTATGCTACCTGTTTGACCTCGGTGATGGTGCGCAAAGTAGAGGATCTGCAGGCGATGGAGGCGTTGATCGCAGCGCGGCATATGAACGCCGCTGTCATCGGTTGTGGGAATGGTGTGAGCGAGCAAACGCGTCAGCGTACCTTATCCTTGGTTAAGCATCCACGCTTGGCGACGGTCATTGACGCCGATGCTATCACGGCGTTTGAAGAGGATCCAGCCCTATTGTGCGACCCGTTGCATGACCGGGTGGTGCTAACACCGCATGAAGGCGAATTTCCGCGTTTGTTCCCAGATATCACGGGTGAGCGAGAAACACGCGCGGTAGAAGCGGCGGCGCGTAGCGGGGCGATCGTTGTGCTCAAGGGCCAACACACACTGATTGCCGCACCCGATGGCAGGCTTGTGAGCAATCAGAATGCGCCGCCTTATTTGGCGACGGCCGGGTCGGGCGATGTGCTGGCAGGCATGGTTGCCGGGTTGCTTGCGCAACATATGCCGCCATTTGAGGCTTCTTGTGCGGCGGTCTATCTGCACGGGGCGTGCGCAAATCGGTTGGGCTTTGGGCTTATTGCGGAACTGTTGCCAGGGCAGATTGGTCGCGTGATGGACGAGCTGCGGTAAAGAACACGGAAGCTACTTTGCTTCTCGTACGCCTCACGACGCCTCTAGCGCCCTCTGTCCGGAGAGCTTTGCTCGACTTCCACCCTCACTCTGTGCGGCTCAATCTCTTTTGCAATCTCGGGCGGGATGAGGTCCATGCCAAAAAGCATATGCACGATCGGCTCCATGTCTTCAAAGCTGCGTATCCGAAGCCTTTCTATCCTGGTATTATGTTTCATGGCGCGTACCACATCGCTTGCCACCTCGTTGTGGTTTTCTACGAGATGATTCATCAGCTCTTGTAGCCTTGCATCGATGTTTTCTGTTTCTGCGTGCAGCTGCGGATGGGCAAATGCATCGGATACTTTGGGAATACCCAAGGCAAGATAGGACAACATCAAAGTGAAACCAGCACCTAACTTAAACGCATAGAGGGCGGTGTCGTCCACAGCCTCTTTCACTTCTTTTTCAATATCAATTTCAATGTCAACACCACCTTTTTCCTCCAAACTCTTCTTTAGGCCTTTGTAGCTCTCTGCCATCAACCCCACACTGGGTAAGCCCACCAAAATAGCAAGTGCGCTAGCTTTAATGGCTTCAGCCTGATCAGAACGCAATAAATTCCCTACATCCTGACTGGCTTCGCCAATGCGCAACATGCCTTTTCGCACTTCCCCTGAACTAATTTTTCCACCACCTACCATATTGCTTGCCATATAGTGGATACTCACACCCGCTGCCTCGGCAAAGCCTAGGGCTGCTTTTTCCATCCAGTCGGTGAGGTCATCTGCCATATTTCTTGGTGGCAAATCATCAAACGGATTATGCTGATCCACGTCGGAACCTTCAAATGCAAAAGACTTGCCTACAGACTCCATATATCCCCAAACCTGACGCCGGAAGTTAGAAAGAAAATGCGGGTTACGTCTTTCCTCCAACGCAAGATCACCACCCAAGCCCTGCGCATATTCACCGCCAAGCGGACCGGCACCCGCTGTGGCCACACCACGCGACGCGGCGGCAATAAACTCACCTTTTAATCCATGCCCTATGGCAAGTAACAGCTCATTGATCACCAAACCGGCATAGCTACGCATGCCGGTTTCTTTTCCCGATGTTGCTTTTCTGAGGGATTCGGCCAGTTTCGGCACCATAATAAGCGCAAAGCAAAGCGTCATAAAAGCCTCTTGCATCAACTCAGGCGACATGCCGTGTTCTCCTGCCACCTTATATGTATCTGCCCAGTGCACACCAAAAAGGGCCGCATCTGTCACAAACCCAACGATAGAACCAAGTTTGGGTAAATTATAATGGCTGCATATCGTGTCCAATTTCTTTTTGTAATTATAAGGCGAAGCCTTTCCAGCAATATCATGCAAGCGCTTGGCATCCGCATATTCCGGGCTATCTTTGCCACGTTTCTTTGCACATGCATCCCGATCCTCTTTGGCGAGTGACTTAGCACGGTCATGAAAGGCGCGGATCAACCCAAAGAGCGAGTCAAATTGCTCCTCACGCAACGATGCTTCCGCGCGGTGGTAGAGCGCCAAAGGCTGCTCGGTTTCCTCCACAGAAAGCGCGATCACATGCTTCTTGGAAGACGCGGCCGCTTGCTCTTCTG
>JANQHP010000099.1 GCA_028282625.1 Rickettsiales bacterium
AAAAGCCGTCGTCATTGTCGCCACCTCGGATGAATCCGCGCTCATGCGTCGCCAGGCGGCCTACATGACCTTATCGGTCGCCGAATATTTCCGTGACCAGGGTAAGCAGGTGCTCTGCCTGATGGATTCGGTCACCCGCTTTGCCATGGCCCAACGTGAAATCGGGCTTTCTGCCGGCGAGCCACCCACCACCAAAGGTTACACGCCCACCGTCTTTGTCGAATTGCCTAAGCTGTTGGAACGCTCAGGACCCGGCACAGGCGAAGGCAGCATCACCGGCCTCTTCACCGTGCTGGTCGAAGGCGACGACCACAACGAGCCCATTTCCGATGCCGAACGCGGCATCTTGGATGGGCATATCGTCATGGACCGCGCCATTGCCGAGCGTGGCCGCTTTCCGGCGATTGATGTGCTACGCAGCGTCTCGCGTACCATGCCAGCCTGCAACAGCGAGGATGAGAATAGGCTGATCACCCGCGCGCGCAGCCTCATGGCCACCTACCAGGATATGCAGGAGATGATTCGCCTGGGCGCCTACCGCAAAGGCTCCGACAGTCTGGTGGATGAGGCCATCACTTACTGGCCAGAACTGGAGAAGTTTTTGGCGCAAGATGCCAAGGAATCCTCCAGTTTTGAAGCAGGCTACACACAGCTTGCTCAGATTTTGGCCACCCCGCAAAACCCAAGCTCTTAAGGTCTAGTCCTCTCACATGAAATCGCTCCGTACCCTTATCAAACTTTCCAAGCAGGAGCTCGATGGTTTGCGCAAGGACCAGGCTATCTTCTTGAATAAAATTGATGAGCTAGAAGCAAAAAAGCAGGAAATGGACGCCTCGCTTACCCAAGAAATCGACGCAGCACAGGCCGCAGGTAACCCGGACCCCAAAGCGCTGCAGATGTATATCTGGCGGATACGCACCACCCAGGAAAATATTGATCACGCCGTAGCCAAATTGGAAGAGGAAAGCGAGGCGTTGACTGAAAAAATCCAAGAAGCCTTTGCCGAACAAAAACGCTACGAGTTACTGCTAGAGAAAAAAGAACAAGAACTGGAGGCAGAAAGAAACCGGAAAGAAGCCGCCGAGCTAGATGAAATCGGCATCCAGCAGCATTACAGCAACGAATAGTCGTCCAAAACCGCGGCCCGCCCTAGCGATAGGCGCTATCGGCCTCAATCATCCGCGCAATGTCACGTTCCCACCGCTCGCCGTTCGCCAGCAACCGCTCCTTATTGTAAAGCAGCTCCTCGTGCGTTTCGGTGGCAAATTCATAATTCGGACCCTCCACAATCGCATCCACCGGGCAGGCCTCCTGGCAAAACCCGCAATAAATGCATTTGGTCATGTCAATATCATAGCGCGTGGTGCGTCGGCTGCTATCCTCGCGCTCTTCGGCCTCAATCGTGATCGCCTGCGCTGGGCACACCGCCTCGCACAATTTGCACGCAATGCAGCGCTCTTCGCCGTTGGGGTAACGCCGCAAGGCATGTTCGCCGCGAAAGCGCGGACTAATTGGGCTTTTTTCGTAAGGGTAATTGATCGTGACCTTGGGCTTGAACATATAGCGCAAGGTCAGGCCAAGGCCCAAAAAAATCTCTTTGAGCAGTAACGCAAAAGCCGATTGTGTCAGTGCAGCCATCTTGCCTCAAAACCATCTAAAATCTAAGTTCATTTCTGCCCGAAAACGCACCAAGAAGCAACATTTTTCGGTTGGTCTTCTTCCTAAGACTTAAAAGTAATGCCGTCATCCCGCGACTTGATCGCGGGATCCAACCCCGCAAGCTTTGTCATTCCCGAGAGGCTGTAAGGCCGAGTCGGGAATCTTTTTTGCTACATCTTAAAACGCGGATAGTGAGATTCCTGCCTAAAGCAGGAATGACACTAGATGCTTCGCTTATGCTCAACATGACACCTGAGGTAGCGGTCATGCTTAAACTATCATCACCTCGTCATTCTGAAGCTGTAAGGCGAAGTATCTTATCCACTTAAAAGTAGAGCGCTTACCGCACGCACCTTAAACCCGCGTAAGCTCTCTTGTTGCCTCTTTCGCATATGCTGCAGTCATCTCAGCCCTTTGGGATAAGGCATCTTTTATATCAATCCCTTGTTCCTCCCGCCATTGTTGAATAACTTGAGTGCTCCCAAGCAAGGTGCGCAGTGCAAAACCTTCCGACGTAAAATTTTGTTCATCCAAACGCACATAAGGCGAGGATGGTTCCTGACGCAAGACTTCTAAATGAAGACGGGCATTGGCAAGATTATCTGCATCTCCAGGCACACGTGCCTCAAGCATTTGGCCTGACCCATTCCTTTTTTCAATAAAGCGACAAGTTGCAAGCCACTCTTTAGCAAGCGCAATGTCACTCTCAGATGCCTCAACAAAACCATATGGGCTCATTATAAATACTCAATGTCAATGTGGCGTTACTGTACCACAATAACACAAAATACTTTAAGAGTTGTTTAACACCACCCAAATAGAGGTGCCAACAAGCCACACCAGCGAGAGCGGGAGGAACACTTTCCAGCCCAAACGCATCAGCTGATCGTAACGGTAGCGCGGCAAAGCAGCCCGCACCCACAGGAAGACAAAGAGCAAAAAGGCCACTTTGGCCATAAACCAGATAATGCCGGGAATCGCGTGCATCCACGCCCAGTCAAAAGGCGGCAGCCAGCCACCTAAAAACAGGATCGTCGTCATCCCGCACATCAGGATCATATTGGCGTATTCACCGAGGAAAAAGAGCGCAAACGGCATGGAGGAATATTCTACATTAAAGCCTGAAACAAGCTCCGCCTCCGCCTCCGGCAAATCAAACGGATGCCGGTTGGTTTCTGCCAAAGTCGAGATAAAAAACACCACAAACATCGGCAAAAGCGGCAGCGCA
>JANQHP010000138.1 GCA_028282625.1 Rickettsiales bacterium
GATAGCGGCGATGGCAATTTCAGCGGTGATCCGAACCAGGAGCTGATCAACAACCTGTTTAAAGGGTCGGCCTTTTCCCACATCATGGATATTATTGACGATAAAACGCCACTGGAAGAACTGGCGCGCGAAGACATCTGCCTGTTATTTTATAAGGCAGAGGAAGAGAAAAAAACCCGTCAACTCTTTGTGACGGAGCCTCAACTCTTTGTGACGGATGATCCAAAGCTGGATATGCGCCTGGCGAGTGAAAATCGAGATGAGGCGCTAGCGGCAACGGGGCTGAACAGGGAAACATACACCCACGAGGAGTTGGGCGAGTGGCTGGTGGCACATATGGACCAGATGTGGTTTGCGCTGATCACCGCCCATGCGCTGCAGCAAGGGCGCGGCGATGTGCTGGCGCGCATGCATGAGCTGGCCTATCAAACCGAAACCGATATTGTGCCGAAGCCTTATACAAGGACATCTAGCGAGATTGCATCTCGTGCCTTGGAAAGAACCAAAAAAGGTGCTGGCACAGAGAGTGAAATACAACTTTGTTATTATGCAGTAAATGTGGGTGTTCCCTATAGAAGAGAAGTAGTTGAGTGGCGCACTGATACTCTATCCTATCCAGGTGGTATGAAGGCGTGTATAGAGCAAGGACAGGCATTTTTGGGTAGTCACCCTGCAGAAAGTATAGCAAAGGAAGGCAGATCATTTGCCGGAAGTCACTATAAATTTACCACAGACCCAGAGAGGATTCCCGCCCTTGAAGGGAATGGTGTGCTCAATAGGAAGGACGCGGAAGATACATCTGAAAAAAACATTGCCTCTAAAAAAGGGTTTGCTCTTTGCACGCAAAGAAACAAGGTGGACTGGGAGGTGAAGGTAGAACCTAGCAGCATAAAGGCACAAGGAAATAAAGGGTCCATTTTTAAATCAACGGAATATATAGTTTATGCCAGGTCCAGAACAGAAGCGCTAAGAGCCCGCGACCAAGCATTGGGCGTGGAGTTTGTGCCCAGCAACCACCCCCACCACGCAAAATTCCATCAGCCTGAGATGGTCGAGATGCTGGGGCTTTCTAACAATAGTCTACACCCGGTCAACCCGGATTTTTTCCACGATGTAGCGCTGGGCTTTTACCCGCATCAAGAAAAACTTCTGGAATATGTTACCGATGATTGGTTGAAAACCACGAGTTTGAAGAAGGTGCCCCACAATTGGCTGGAGGCGGAGCATCCTTTTGCTGCACGTCCGCTTTTGCGCGGGCTTGGCTTAAGCGCTCAGGACCGCTCCGCCGAAATCACCGCCACCATCGCTAAAATGCATGAAGTGGGCGCGGAGCAATTGCCACTACGCGAAAATGCATCAACGCACGATGCGCAGCAAGCGCCGCAGGACGCACCGCAAGTCGACTTGCCCATGCCGCTTGGTCAGGCAGAACACGTCAGGCTGGATTCCGGCACGGCAGACTTGTTGCTGGAAGCCGCCAAGGCGCGCATGCCGGCCCTTCCTGCAGGCAGCAGTCAAAGCACCGAATTGTCCCTGGTAGAGGCCGTGAACACGCTGGCCATCGCCTCTCAGGCAACACCACCTTCACTGTATGTGGATGTGGCAGCCTGTACCGACGGCAGCGAAGCCGCCAAGGGTAATGCCCAGTGGCGCACCTTCTTTGTGGAATTGACCGAAGAGGCCATCGCAGAAGGCGCGCATCCGGCCAATATCGCCACGCTGATGCGCCATTTAGAGCCGCGCGACCGCTGGAACGTGGTCTATCAGAACATCGACCGGCTGGATCACGAAAGTCCTGCTGGCACCCATGCCCCGCTGATTGAGGTGCTGTGCACCACCTTTAGCCCGGTAGAGATCGCCGATGGCTGTTTCAATACCGCACTGAGTGGGGAGGGTGCAGAAAGAGAGCATCACGTAAGAGATGTGCATCGTTTTACCAAGATGCTGGAACTGTTTGAAACACGCTTTGGTACCGAAATTTATGGCGGGTGGCTGGAAACCGCGGCAGAGCATGCACAGAGTAAAGGTGTGGATGAAGCCTACCGAAATATTATCACCAACAAGCTGGCTGCATTAGCAGAAAATCCGGAGCCGGATGTCGTGCGGGTGACGCTGGATTTGGAGGCGATTGTACCACCTCCCCAACCTGTGCCAGTAGAAGAGCCTGTGGTAACACTGGAGGCGGGTCCGCCAACACCCCCGGCACCCGGTGCCCCCGTGGCGGCACTGCCACCACCCGCTGCGGTGCCGATGCTGAGCGAGGAGGATATAGTAGCTGCCACCCACGCGCTGAAAAAAGGCGGAATGGAATTTGGCGAT
>JANQHP010000001.1 GCA_028282625.1 Rickettsiales bacterium
CCCATGCAGCCGCCCCACGCCCCGTCATCCCGTGGTTTAACCACGGGATCCAGGTCTTGTCATTCCTGCGTAGGCAGGAATCTCACTATCCACGACTTAAAACGCTGCAACAGAGATTCCCGCCTACGCGAGAATGACAACATGATGGAGTACGTGCAACCTGCAACTTGACACGCCCCCATATATTTAGTAAGATATTAACCTTTCACTTGGAGAGGCATAGCAGCAATGATGCTGTTTCTTTATGCCTAACAAGCCTTACTGATGATACTTCACCAGTAAGTGTTCCACCTCAGGAGGGCTCTCCCTCCCCAACCATTTCTTCCGGAGGTAAACCCATGAAGAAGAAATTGGACCTCAGCGCCTTGCGGGTCAACAGTTTCGTGACTGGAGAAACTAAAAATGCCTGGACAAATCCGTGGAACCATTACGTGACCGACCCCTAGGTCGGAGTCAAGGGGGGAGGGAGCAATCTCTCCCCCCTTTTCTTTATCTCCATAACCCCAATATTCCCCTCCCAAAAAAACCCAGCATTTTATCTAAATTTACCTCGCATATGAGATGTGCGTGCGCGGCCCCTTTCGTTGCAAAAATGTCACGCTTTTGCCTCTTTTAGGTGGGTTTGGCCCCGATCTGTTTAAGACTCCGTTAAGGCTTTGAAGCCTACACTAAAACTAGTTCAGGGCGATGCGCCTTAACACACAGAAGAAACAGGCAAATAACAGGCTTTAACAGGTTGCAACACAAGAAACAGGGAGCACATCATGTACAAACCACTTTATACACTCGCCGCCTTACTCATCACCACCATGGCGCTTAGCGCGTGCGGGACACACAAAGATTCCGTCAAAATGGCCGCGCTCAAAAAAAGCGACAAGCAGCTTTCCTGCAGCCAGGTGAAGCTTGAAATCAACGAGGCGGAATATTACCGCCATGAAGCAGAGAAAAACAAGCAGCCAGGCATTGGTAGCCTGGTGATGCCGATCGGCTATATCCGCAGCTACATGAACGCGAACGAAGCGGTCGACGCTGCCGATAACCGTATCGATTATCTGGGTCGCATTTACGATATCCTTAATTGCGACCAGAAACACGCACAACGTACCGGTCACCCGGCCATGCCTGGCCGTCCGGCACGTGTCAAAGAATATGCGCCTGCTGCAGGCAACGTGCCCACCGCCTATATGCCGGTTGGGTACTACCCGCAGCATGTGGCATATACGGCGCACCCTGTTGCCCAATGGTAACGTATAAGGGCTGACGCCACCCTGTTGCAAACCTGAAGACGCCCCCGATATGCTCCTCCCGCATATCGGGGGTTTGTTTTGTGTGTTTGATAGAAACCCACCCCCCTAAAACGAGAAAACCGCCCACCCCAAGGGGCGGACGGTCCTCTTTCTATTGCGAGGTAGACTAGCCAAGGCTAGTTTTCCTCTTTTTCTGTTGATGTTTCTGGAGCGTCTGACAGGAAATTTTCCAGATTTTTGGTGATAACCTGGCCGCCTTCTCGAACAATGTCAAGAGTCACCTGGAAGTGTTGCGTCGTGGCGGCAACATTCTCCCATTTCTCCAGTTTTTCTAGGGTTTGTAAAGTGTCTTCGACAAATTTTCTTGCGTTTCGCAACAGAAACTCTGCGCTCAAACGCACCTCTCGAAGCTCTGCCAAATGCTTGCTTTCCAGCACCTTCTCGTGCTTTTTCCTGGCTTCTTTTTCCTCGTTCTGCAGTTCTTCCAGTTCGCGTTCATCTTCATTGGCCATCGTTTCCTCCTTATGGCCGCCAACACATGACACACTATCACACCCATGCTCCTTCCCTTTCATCAACAGATAAAATGTTGGTTCCCTTACAACAGATGGGAACGAGAGCAGGAGCATGGGTGCGATAGTACGCAACATGCATCGGCATAGATTAGGTGTATTTTAACGAATTGCTTCTCTAAAGTCAAGGGCTATTAAGGAGATATTAGTTTAGAGGGGCGCGTTTAGAGGGGTGGGGTGTGACAAGGCGTGGGGGCGCTCCTTCATCTCCCTTTACTCTTTTTGTGTTTGGGGGTATAGCTTATGAAGTCGTAAAGATATGGTATCGCTTGAAAGGACCCATCGATGATTCAGGGACGTTTTATTGATCGCAGGGATAAATACCGCTTGATTAAAAGCACACCGGATTTTTACCTCCGGCGACACGGGCTTCCTTCCACCCAGCTGATCATGACCTTTATCGTCGCACTGCTGCTCACCGTGGTGCTTTCCACCTTTTTAAGCGCAGAACTCATTTGGCGGCCCGACCGTCTGCCCGTACCGCTTTCTACCATCGCCGGCTTTATCCTGGCGCTGGCACTGGTCGTGACCGGCATTGCGCTCTTTTCCTTTAACGCCATCCGCAAATTTCAGCGCTTCGTCACCGAAACCGAATTCCAAAGCCTCGCTTTTGCCAGCGCCATGCGTGCGGGTGCCCGCTTCACCCTCATCGTCAACCGCGACCGTCAGGTGCTCTATGCCGATGCGCTGAGCCTGGAGATGCTGCAATGCCCCAATATTGCGGAAGCGCTCAATGCCCTGCTTGCCCATACCGGCTGGAAGGATAAGGCGCGTGCCAGCGTAGAAGGCGCCCTGCATGAAGGCAAGGCGGTGGTCGCACCCTTGGAAATCGAGGAAAACTTGCTGCAAATTGACGTGCAACCGCTTGAGCGCCCCTCCGGGTTTTTGGTGATACGCGCCTACAATGCCTCGACCCGCGCGGCGGGGTAAACCCCCACTTCGTGATGCGTCCCTGGCACTGGCCTGGCAAATGGTGGCACCACGCACGCACCCTGTTGCTGGAAGAGCAGGCAGGGCGCGCGCAAGCGTCCGATCAAGCGCATGCAAGCAACGCAGAACGTGCGGAATCCTATAAGCAGGAAGTCCGTGAAGCCGCCTGGGCCTGGGTCACACGCCTGCTCGCGGTCAAGCTGGCCCTTAGCGACACCTCCGATGGCACTTTAAGCGAACTGGAATGCGCCGCCCTGCATCAGCATTTTGGCCTCGGGGACCCTGCCGACACCACACGCGCAACTTTGAAAAAATGGACCCAGCAGGCCATCGAAGATACCACCAGCCTCAGCGTCTATGCGTCGCAGCTCCAGCATTTCTACCCCAATAATCGCCGCAAATTTTCCGCGCTGATGGAACAGCTCGTGGCCGTGGCCGCTTCCGATGGCACCTTGCATCTTGCCGAGCTAAGCTGGCTCAACCAATGGAGCGCCTGCCTGGGTCTGCCGCCCCATGTCTTAAGCACCGCGCTTTCGCCCTATATCGTGCCGGCCTCTGAAAGCCCCTACGCGGTGCTTGGCGTGGGCAAAACCGTTACCCGCGAGGAAGCCGCCATGGCCTACCGCCAGGCCGCCGGGCAATACCATCCCGACCGCATGCAAGCGATCCCGGATGGGCGCGCCATTCGCGCCCTGGCCGAGCAGCGGCAACATGTGCTGCAGGAGGCCTATACCACGCTTCGGACCCGTCGCAAATGGTAGCGCCGCTTCCCGTCCACCCCCATCCTTCGCCCAATTGGGATAACAGGGAAGGCATCGTCCCGGAGTTGCTCGTGCTCCATTATACCGGCATGCCCACGCAAGCCGAGGCTTTGGACCGCATGTGCGACCCGACATCAAGCGTCAGCGCCCATTACCTGGTCAGTCAGCGTGGGCGAATCTACCAGTTGGTGGAGGAAAAACATCGCGCCTGGCATGCGGGGGTGAGCGCGTGGCGGGGCCATCGCAATATCAACCATCGCTCCATCGGGATTGAGCTCACTAATCCGGGTCACGAACACGGCTACCAGCGCTTCCCGCGTGCACAGATTGATGCGCTAATTTCCCTGCTGCAGGCCATCTTGAAGCGCTGGCCCATACCAGCTCGCAACATTGTGGGCCACGCCGATATCGCGCCGGATCGCAAGGAAGACCCCGGTGAGTATTTCCCCTGGGAGCGTCTTGCCAAGGCCGGCATTGGCCTCTGGCCCAAAGAGGACGCAGCACCCAATACCCCAAAAACCATCCTGTTTACACCAGGCATGCAGGGAGAAAATGTTGCTCAGCTGCAGCAACGGCTGCACACCTATGGCTACGCGCTTCCCGTCGACGGGATCTATGGCGCACGCACCCAGGATGTGGTTCGTGCCTTTGCCAGGCATTTTGCGCCGCATCGCCTCGATGGGGCATGGGATAGTGTCATGGAAGCACGGCTTGCATCGCTGTTGCAGCAGGTGAAGTAAGGGCTTAAAGAAATGTAGGTAAAAAAAGCGTGCACCCCGTGCCTTGCCTCGTTATAAGGAATGCACTTAGGCCGTGCGCCAAGTAGATTATGGAAAATGGAGAGGTGGCTAAGTGCCTAAGGCCCGCGCCGCCTGAGCCTGAAATAAACCACTCGGTTAAACCACAGCCGAGCGGTGAGTGACGATGGAGAGGTGGCTTCAGTGGTTTAAGGCGCCAATGTTTCGAAGCAGGCGCGAGCCTGCGTGAAACCACATAAAAAAGGCGTGCGCCGAAGGTGCGTGCTAAAGTAGAATGCACCGGTGAAACACACCGTGTGTGAGATGGAGAGGTGGCCGAGTGGTTTAAGGCGCACGCCTGGAAAGCGTGTTCACGGGTAACCGTGTCGAGGGTTCGAATCCCTTCCTCTCCGCCATTTTCTAAAAATAAGAGAAGCGCCAACAGGCGCCTTATTTTTAGAAAATAATGATATGCAGGGGTTCGAACAGAGTTCGACGCCGAGCGCAACAGCGCGAGACGCCCCGCAAGCGCTTTAGCGCTTAAAGGGAATCCCTTCCTCTCCGCCATCCGTCATTTCAGCCCTTAAAGGGCTTGAAAATGACGAGATGGGCAGTGGAAAGATAAGATGAGAACCCTTCGGTTCGACAAAACAGTCACAGCTGTTTTGGACGGCAAAGCCGCCAGCAAGGGACGAAGAAACGCCTTCCTTTTGATTTGCATACCCATAAAACGATGGGTTTGTACCAGGAGTATGGTATGGTGATCAACAGGGAGATTTGTTCATGCATATGCTATTTATTGATGAGAGTGGCAATCCGCCACCGCCTGGTAAGTCTGGGCTTCAATATTTCGTGTTGGGAGGAGTGATTATTCCAGAAGAAGTTTGGCCAAAGCTATCTGCCGAATTAACGCGCTTGAAAAGATATTATGATGTGACTGGGGAAATTAAATGGCGTTATTTTGTTCCTGGAAACAGCAAATCTGAAAATAGTTTGCTACATTTGGAGCCCCAAAAGAGGGATGAATTCCGTCTGCAGCTTTTTACGGCATTGACCCGCTATAAGTCTGTGAAAATTATTTCCATTATAGCAGACGTTCCATCTGCCTATGCTGATTCTACCATTGTAGACGATGATGGTTTATATCAACGTGCGTACAAAGTGCTAACAGAGCGTTTTCAGTATTTCCTTCAGGATATTGAAAGGGAAAGTGGACAACGGATTAATGGTATTATCATCTGCGACCATCGAAATAGTCACCAAGATGACAGATTAAGGGCCCTGCATCAAAGGTTAGTCAATTCAGAGGGCGAATTTACCTCCAAATATGATAATTTAATTGAGGGTCTGTTTCTTGCGCCTTCTCATTATAGCGTCGGTATTCAGTTTGCAGATTTGGTTGCGGGTGCCATTTTTAGAAAATATGCATCTAGCGATTCAAGGTTTTTTGATCTCATTCGTCCGCTTATTAGAACGTCCCCGTCTGGAAAACCAGAAGGGTTCGGGCTTGTTGCCATTCCTAAAAGTAAATAGAGGACCTTAAAAAAGATGACGCCGGGTCGAAGTGAGACTTCAATCCTGCGATCAGACGCAGTCCCGGCGTAGTTTTAGTATTACATAAAAACCCTTTGTTAGCAAGCATACCATGAATAAACACCAAAAAAGAGTGAGCAAAAGAATTCTACAAGCAATCATTGATTGTAGGGACAACAAGCTACAGCTAGAGGAGTTAGAAGATATGATAATGCATCAGCTTGATGCATTAGACTCAACATTTCCAGAAGAGCTAAAAAATGAATTGGATGATTTTGTACCGTTAATTTTGCATACGCAGGTAGAAAATATGGATGAAGAAAAGGAAGATGCCTTGATAAGAGAGAGGTTTGACAACATAATATCTAAAATACAGCAGGTTGTAGAATCCGAATAGTCAATTCCTTCCTCTGTATCACAATGCATCCGCATCCGATTGGAGTAAGCATGCGATGTTGGTGCCAAACACAGAGGCAATCCGCACCAGCTCTTTTAGATACATCGGCTCGCGGCCCAGTTCATATTCGTCCAGCCGGTCCGTGCTGATACGGGTCAGACGTGAGAATTTTTTCAGCGTCCATTTCTTCTGGCAGCGCATGGTGTGGATATTGCGACCGATATGGCGCCGAAGGTCACGTAAGGTTTGGTTGGTATGGTCCATGATAGGGCTCCCTTGGGTTGCATTGGTATCGGGAGTCTAGTACCACGCCAAAAACACCGTGTGGGTTTATTCCCTGCAAGGCAGGTATTGTATTCAACCGCACTCCCGACAGAAGGGAGCATCTGCAAGGTGCAGATACAGGAAAAGCCACTCCTATCGGGAGCAGAGTCCGGTTTCTGGTGGCGGTACTAAACGCCGATAAAGGGTAGGTTACAGCATTACGTGTGCGGAGGCAAGAGATTAGGATCCTTGACCCACACACGCCATCCCTGCTTTAGGCAGGAATCTCACTATCCACGTTTGAAGATGTTGCAAGAGAGATCCCCGCCTTCCCCCTACGCTAAAGCTTCTTAAGGACAAGCCGCGGGAATGACGGCACCCAACCCCCTATTCCCACCCCACCCACAAAAAACGCTTTATGCTTGGCGGCGTCTAAGCCATGATGTAGGCTAGACACTGTGATCAAAGTCTAAGATATTTTCATCGTAAAACAGCAGAGGCGAACATGGAAAAGCAGGATGTAGATAAGGCCCTCAAGGTGCTCAATACCATTATGGAACTGGAACTAGCCGGCGTGGTGCGCTACACGCATTATTCCCTGATGGTCTATGGCTATAACCGTATCCCGATTGTTTCCTGGTTGCGCGCGCAGGCGAACGAGTCCTTGAACCATGCGCAGCAGGCGGGTGAGTTCATCACGCATTTTGGTGGGCATCCCACCCTAACCATCGGCCCGCTGCTCGAAACCGAGCGGCATGATATCGGGGATATTTTGCGTGAGTCGCTTGAGCATGAAAAATTGTCCGGCGAGGCGTATAAGGAACTTTACCTTCTGGTGAAGGACAAATCCATCATGCTCGAAGAATATGCCCAGCGCCTGATCGCAGAAGAAGAATTGCACCGGGGCGAAGTGGATAAAATGCTCCGCAACCCCGGTGATCTGGAGGTGTTTGATCGTTAGGCGTCGCGTTGCTCTTAAGGAGCACGCTAAACGCATGCTCCGCGAAGTGCCCATGCACCGCCCCTTTATTCCCTTCCCCTTGAGGGGGGAGGGTTAGGGAGGGGGTGTA
>JANQHP010000009.1 GCA_028282625.1 Rickettsiales bacterium
GGGAGGAAACGCTCGTTAAAGCCCGCGGCATCGCCCGCGCGCTCGGCATCGAAGAAGCGACGCTGGCCGCACTATAATCCGACCCAACCCTCATACCATACCGCTTTTTTTAAGCCTGTTTGATCACATCACGCAAAAATCCTTTTTGCGTCTCCCCCTCCATCAGCAGCGTGATCGCGCAATGCGGCACACACCGCTCCAGCACCTCTGCCAGAACCTCCTCTTTCACAGGCTTTTGGACATAGCCATCCACCGAAGCGTCCAGGCATTTGGCATGCATCGTGGCGTCATAAGGGTTGGAAGAGACCAAAATGATCGCCGGCCTCTGATCTTGCATCGCCGCGCTTTTCACGCTTGTGGCAATATTAAAACCATTAATACCTGGCATATGAATATCCAGGAAAATCACATCATAACGCTGGTCCAACTTCTCGGTAACATCCAGCCCATGTGCCACCTGCACCGCGCACCCAAAGCGCCTTAGCATCTCTTGTAGCACCAACGAATCCACCTGGTTGTCTTCCACCACCAGCACCCGCGTAAGATATTGCTTTTCCATCATTACTCTATCCCCTTAATCTGTTGCGATTACCGCATGCAATTGCTCGGTCACATAAGCCAGCGCTTCATGAAACAACGGCAGCAAGGGCGCAATCTCTGCTATCTCTTGCCCCTGCTTAGCGGCCTCTTCAGTATGTTGCGCAAGGGCGGCCAGCCCGGTCATGCCAAGCCCGGCACTCGCTGATTTCAGCGGATGGGCATGCTGTGCCACCATCGCGTGATCTCCTTGCTCCACACCCTTTTCCATCCCATCAATATACTGCTTAGCATCCTCAATATACCCTTCGGCCAAGTCGGCAAAACGGGCCTTTAATACCTCCCTTGCCTCTTGCAGGCTTTCCTGATCCAAGGCCTTAATCTCTATGTCACCTGCCATCATATCCATGCTGCCCTACATCCAAAGCGTGGCACACCCATCGCGATTGCCCTACTTAAAGAAGAATCGCTAGGCCAAAAAATAATCGCTATGGTTGTATAGATGCAGCAAAAAGTAAAGGATAAATGCACGCTTTTTACGTGCCGACGAACACCAAATCATCCCGATGAATCAGTTCAGGCCGCACAATATAACCCAGCACCGCTTCAATAGCCTCGCTTTGCTTGCCTAAAATCGCCTGGGCCTCCTGCGCGTGATACACCACCAACCCTCTGGCGCACTCCACGCCGTTTGAATCTACCACCGCCACCGCGTCGCCTCGGGCAAAGTCGCCTTCCACGCCGACCACTCCAGCCGGCAGCAGGCTGTTGCCCGCCTGCAGTGCACGAAGCGCCCCACCATCAATCACCAGCTTGCCCTGCACCTGCAGCTGATGCATCAACCAGCGCTGGCGCGCGTTATGCGGTGTATCCTGCGCCACAAAATGCGTCACGCGTGCCTGATCCTGCCACACCGCCTTTAGGGGATGGGGCTTCGTGCCACACGAAATCAAGGTATGGCACCCGCTTTCGGTGGCCATCCGTGCGGCCATCAACTTGGTACGCATCCCGCCTGTGCCCACCGCGCCGGCGCGCTCACTCGCCATCGCTTCCACGCGCGCATCGGGCAAATGCACCGTTGGGATATGCTCCGCCTCCTCAGGCGCCTGACGCGGATCCCGCGTATAGAGCCCATCTACATCCGAGAGCAGCCACAGCACATCCGCCTCCACCATTTGCGCTACACGGGCGGCCAGGCGGTCATTATCCCCCACCCGAATCTCCTGGGTCGTAATGGTATCGTTCTCATTGATCACCGGCACGATGCCCGCCTCCAGCAAGGTCAGCAAGGTGTTGCGCGCGTTGATATAGCGGCGACGATGGTCGCTATCTTCTGCGGTCAATAAAATCTGCCCGGTTGAAAATCCTTGCGTCGCAAAGGCTTGCTCCCATCCTTCGGTGAGCAAGCGTTGCCCGCAAGCCGCCGCTGCCTGCTTTTGCGGCAGCAACAGCGCGCCTTCTGCCTGACCCAGCACCCACCGTCCAAGCGCAATCGCGCCGGAACTGACCACCAGCACCTCTTTGCCCTTCGCGCGGAGGGAGGCGATATCCTCCGCTAAGCTTCGCAACCAATCCGCACGCAACGCACCGCTTGCCGGGTCCACCAGCAAAGCGGACCCCACCTTGATCACCACGCGCGTACTATGGTTTAGTATCTCCTTTGACATGTGAAACATGCTAGGCGCTGTCACCTCAATGTGCAAGCCTCTTGCCTGCTTTCGTGCCATCGGGTAGCATCCTTGAAAAACAAAGTCACCTCACACAACAAGGTTCGCACATGCGTTTAAATCAGGCGATTGCCGTCATTGGACTGGGTAGTATTGCCGGCCTCACTTTCTGGACCTGGCACCAAACCGGAAGCCTTTTTCTCACGCTAAGCGCCTGCGCGCTGAGTTGCGCCTACCTCGCCTGGGAAATCGCGCGTTTGTAACACGCGTGCCGCCCTCACCCCGTCATCCCGTGGTTTAACCACGGGATGACGGGACACTTGCAACCTGCAACTTGTAACTTGAAACCCCACTCAACTCTCAACTCTTACCACTAGATACTAACGGTGGCGCCACCAATTCGTTTCATTGATCGAATAAATCGGCTTGTAATGCTTGATGCGCTCCTGCTTCACCACCTGTTTGATCTGGTTATCCAGAATGTAAATTTGCCCGCCTACATAAACCGCCAGCACCGAGTGATGCACCCGCAGATGCTGATCTTTGAGCACCACCACCCGCATCTGGCTATTGGAAAAGCCCAGCCTGCGAAGCGAAAGGAATTTCATAATCGCATAATCCTCGCAATCCCCGTTTTTGAGGAAAAACTCGCGCGGGCTTTCCCAATAATCCGCCACACCCCAGTTAATCGGATCGCGAATATAAGGCGCTTCATTCATGTAGCGATTGACTTCCCGAATTTTCTGCATCGTGCCCATACCCTGCAACGTCTCAAGAAAGTCCTGCCATCGCTGCAAATGGCAGGCATTAAAGCGCGTGCTGGTACAATCGGCCGGCGTCGTGGCCTTCTCGTTGCGGTATTTTTCCAGCACATCCAACCATTTAGGAAAGGTCTTCAGCTTGGAAGATTTCCGCTCGCGTGAATCCCACAAGCGCGGCGCGCCCTCCACAGGCATGGCCGGCAGCAGCAGCGCCACACACAGACACGCCAAAAAAATGCGTAAAAACCCGTCTCTTACTTTTTTCATCAGATGAGACTTTACCACCGCCCGTGACCGGATTAAAGTGTCTTGCATGAAGATCTATCGCTTTCTCTTGCAAGCAGGCACCATCACGGCATGTCTCGTGGCCGC
>JANQHP010000018.1 GCA_028282625.1 Rickettsiales bacterium
CTGGCGCAACACCCCGGCCGTATCCAGGATCATAATCACGCTGCCATCGCCTAAAATGGTGCAGCCTGAAAATACCTCAATTTCCTTGATCATCGGAGAAACCGGCTTCACCACAATCTCTTCGGTATGGAACACATGATCCACCACCAGCCCGACTTTCTGCGCACCCGCATCGCACACCACCACAAACTGGCTGCCGGTTTTCTCACCCCCTTCAATGCCCAACACCTGCGAGAGGGTGATCAGGGGCAGCAGCCTTCCGCGGAGCCGCAGCACCGCTGCATCGTTGATCGTTTCAATACGGTAATTTCCCGAATTATCGGCGTGACCATCCTCTTCATCCGCCAGCCGTTCGCTTGCCGAGGCCACGGGAGCGCTCGCCGTCCCCTCTTCGGTCGGCGTCACCTCCACCTGCTCCTCCAGCGTCACCGGCGCCTCTTTCTCCGCGGCACCTGCTTCCAGCACATCGGCTTTCACAATCTCGGACACATGAATTTGCGGAATCGCGAAGGTCTGCCCACCACTTTCCACAATCAAAACCGGCATGATCGCAAGTGTTAGCGGAATCTTGATCGAAAAGGCCGACCCTTTGCCCGGCGTGGAGTTTAGCTCCACCGCACCGCCAATTTTTTCGATATTGCTCACCACCACATCCATCCCCACTCCACGCCCAGAGACTGAGGTGATTTTTTCGGCCGTGGAAAATCCTGCGCGGAACACATATTGGTAAATCTGTTTGTCGCTTAACGTTGCAAGCTCACGTTCTGTGGCCAGATTATTTTCCAAAATCTTGGCCTTGATCCGCTCTACATTGAGCCCTCTGCCATCGTCGGCAATCTTGATAATGATATGCCCGCCTTCGTGGTAAGCGCTTAAGGTCACCTTGCCGGTCTCCGGCTTGCCCGCAGCCAGACGCTCTTCGGGCAATTCAATCCCGTGATCAGCCGAGTTGCGCACCATATGCGTCAGCGGATCCTTGATCGCCTCCAGCATCTGACGGTCCAAATCCGTATCGGCCCCTTCCATCACCAGCTCAATCTTTTTGCCCAGATCCATCGACAAATCCCGGATCAAACGGGGGATCTTCGCCCAGGCATTGCCGATGGGCTGCATGCGCGTTTGCATCACCCCTTCCTGCAATTCCGAGGTAATCAAGTTTAACCGCTGCAGCGGTAGATTAAACCGCTCCTCCGCCTCAGCTGAGCCTTCCGCGCTGCGCTTAAGCTGCAAGAGCTGGTTGCGCGTGAGCACCAACTCTCCCACCATCTGCATCAGATTTTCCAGTACATCGAGCCCCACACGAATCGTCTGCACCGGTGCGGCTTTCTTTTTGGCTTCAATCGTATCGGCAGCTTTTAAGCCCTCTTCCACCACTTGCTTCTTCGCCGCCTCCGTTTTGGCTGCCGAAGCCGGCAGTGCTTCCGCCTTTGCTTCTGCCACAGGCGCCTTCGGCTCTGCTGTTTCCGAAGACGCTTGCTCCGTTTGCTCGCCTTCGATCCAGTCGGCCTTGACCGGTTCAAAATCAATCTCTTCGTCCAAATCCGGCGTTTTCAGGTCAGACATCGGATCGGCTGGGGCATCAATTTGGGCATCGGCTGGAACATCCGCCGGCGCCGCGTCGGTGGAATCAGCATCGTCCTCCGTCCAGTCGGCCTTGACCGGTTCAAAGTCAATCTCCCCATCCAAATCCGGGGTTTTTAGCGCCGGTTCTTCCTCCAGGGCCCCGGCCGCTTCTGCGCCTGCTGCTTCTGCGCCTGCTGCTTCTGCGGATGCGTCGTCTGCCGGTGCGCTTGCGGGCGCATCCTCTGCACCGCGGACCCCGCCATCGGCCGCACATTGGTTCAGCTGGTCCACCAACGCCCCGTCTTCGCCCTCAGGCTCCTCGCCGTGGGCCTCCAAATGCTCCATCAGCATCTTGATCTGGTCGTTGGCCTTTAGCACCAGCGAAATCGTGGCCGAATCCGCCACAAACACCCCGTCGCGCAGCTTGTCCATCACATTCTCCGCGGCATGGGCAATATGCTCCAGCCGCGCGAGCCCCAAAAAGCCGCACGTCCCTTTAATCGTATGCATCACACGAAAGATATTATCAATCACCGCAGAATCTTCGGGATTTTGCTCCAACGTCACAAAATCCAGGTCCAACGCTTCCAGGCTTTCGTTGGTTTCTTCCAAAAACTCGCTGATCAGGTCATCCATCTTTTGCGTAATCCTACCCCTTTAAGAGCCCGCCTTGTCAACATGGCACATCATGCCAGATGCAAACACAATTCCACCTTCGTATCCTGCACATCATAATCAAGGGTCGCATGCTGTGCAACCGCAAGTGCTTGCAACAAACGCACCGGCGCCGTCGTGGTCGAAAGCGGGGCCTC
>JANQHP010000034.1 GCA_028282625.1 Rickettsiales bacterium
ATGATTGTTTAGCTGGGCCGCAGACCCCAGAGAAAGCAAAGCAATCATCATTTGTTGCTTTAGATGTTAGAAGGAAAAGGTTCGGAAGTTTTGATAAACGAGAATCCGAAAGCGAGATGCTAAGTGTATTAGTAATGACAGAATTTTCTCATTGGGAAGAAAAAAGTCAAAATATGATCCGTGCATGTATTGATAGAAACTTTGTAATTGAAGATAATCTTATTATTGATGCATTCGTTCGTTTTGAAGAGAAGTTCGGTGATGACTTCTATAATAGGATAACAAAAGACAGCTTTGAGAACGACAACGATGTACGAGAGTTAGCGCTTCAAATCGTCAACGAAAAGAACGGAAGAATCTTTAGAGATATAGACGACAATAGGCTATACACTCTAACCATTGAAGAAAATAAGCTAAAGTACAGATAGCACTACTTTTTGAATATTAGGATTCCATCCCTCTTTTCTGCCTGCTCCCCATGGTAATCAGCACGGTGATTATAAGCATATTTCCCCAACCCATAATGTGTCGTTCTATAGTTTATTTCTTGCAGTGAGTATCCAATGTCTTCTACAATATTTATTGTTCTATCAAGCACATTTATAAGCTTACCATTTCTTGTGCAATCACCAATCACAATAGCTAAATAGCCCCCTTCTTCCTGGATGTTAAATGTTTCCTGGTAACAGTTTTTTAAATGTAAGAAATATCTTTCTGTAATACTTTCATTTGCGGGGTGGGCTTTCATTTCCTTTTTGTGGAGATTACATTCTCCATCGGTGTATTGTTCTTCAAAAGGCTTTCCCCAGAAATATTCTAGATTAAACACAGGAGAATAATTAAAGCTATTTAAGTACGGAGGGTGGCTTACAACCAAATAGCATAGGTTATCTCGGAATTTTAGTGGAAGGTTTGTATTATCACCCAACAAACATTCTGATATTGTTGAATCTTCTGCATACTGTTGAAACTCTGCATGATCTACACACATGTCAGAAACTTTCTTTGAAAAAGCGGCTATTACACACCTCTGTTTCTTTGACTTGTTGATATGAGGCCTGACCTCTCCATCGTGAGCTTTTGATACTCGCCGAATTATTCCAATAAATGCAACTAATAAGAAATCTTTTACAGGCGATTGTTCTATGTTCAGAAGAATGTTCTGTATTGTAATTAAATCTCTTGCCGCAGTTTCCTCAAACCATTTATCAAGGTATGGATCAGGCGTAATTTCTGTGCTGCCTCTATCTTTCTCAAACATTTTTATTATATTTTTAAGGGCCTCTTTAACTTGTGATATGTTTATAACCTTAGTTTTTACATTTGATGCTAAAACAGAAAGCCAGCTGATATCTAATCCATGAGATTTGATTCCTCGTAACTTTGCTTCGACTAATGTAGTACCCGATCCACAAAAGTTATCTAAAACATAGTGATTAGCAGAGGGCGGAGGAATTTGGTCAAGAATTTGTCCTGCGGTTACGGAAGGAAATTTTCCATAATAACGATAGTGGCTATGGGTTAGATATGATAGTTGCTTTATTGTATAAGGGATATCCCAGCTATTTATAGAAATACCACCTTCTTTAGAAAGATTAGTAACTAAAGGCATATGTTTTTGAAAAATAGTTTCGGATATATTGAAAAGATTAGGTGTTTCCGCTGGAATATTCACAACAAACTCTCTCATGATAAAATGGTTCTTAAAGTCATCATAATGCGGATGGGAAATAAGTCAAACATTGGCTTATATTATTTCTGCTCATCGCGATAATACTTATCTTTACATTCCTTCTTTTCCTCTTTCAGCTCCACATCTTGCTGCTTACCAAATGGCCTCATTATCACTGCGACCATCTCTTTGAAAAAGTAGAAGAAGCCGAGGAACACACCGCATACGCCTAAGCCGATGAGTGCTTGCACCCAAGGAGTAAGTTGTGAGAATTTGTTGAGCATGTCTGCTAGAAATGAATATTCGTTCATGGTTTAACTCCGTTTTGTTAGTAAAACGGCCACCAGATTCCTCTGGTAGCCGGGGAGTTTAGAAAACCGAACCTAGGGACGGCCATGACGCTTTCAGCGCAAGCCTATTGTATAACGCCATCTCCCCGACCATAAGATCGAGAAAATGGACCAATTAATGACTGGTACCAGCCACCTAGATTTAGAGGTTCTAACGCCCCAGAACGCCTTTTGTGACGTTCATGCCGAAGATAGTAGGTCGAATGATGGAAAAAGTAAATGATTTCAGAGTGAATGACTAGGATCAGTCTTTTTGAGTGTCCGCACAGGATTTTTTTGCGTTTTCTTGTAACTCGTTACCTTTTTGATAGTTTATTACGCCTGTTTCCAACCAAAACAAGGACTTAGGTTTTTAAAAAAGGTAACAAGTAACCCCTCTTACGTGTAACCTTTCCTGTGCGCGACTGAGGTGACTAGGCAGATTTCATATTCTATTTTACATATACATATCATTCAAAATGATACCTATGAAAGAATAGCAAAACACCCTAGCCACCTCAGACACCTTACAAATCCGAAAGTTCGTCAATCACTTCCTCCCGTGGAGTTAAACGAACCCCTGTGAAGACATATACTCTCTTTTTGTCCTCACCGAGTACCTTACGATCCGAATCGATCATATCATCGGCACTCCGCAGATCACGAGCAAACACGGCAATTGTCTTAGGTGATTTGTGCCCATTATCCTGACACCACCACTGATAAGACTGATATAATTTACCCTTCTCCACGTAGTATGATTCACCGATATCACAACAATCCTCAATGAATGAGAGTAGAGGATTACTAAGACGTTTACTCTCCTCCAGCAGATTTTTTGACGAACTCGGCTGAATGAAATATCCACGTTGCAAGAGACGTGTGCGCCCCTCCAGCGACCAGAGGAAGATGTAGGGTAACTCCTCCAGTAGTTTTGTCGTCAAGTCAGGGTCCTCTTTCGCGTAAAATGATTTTCGAGTGCTGAGGTAAATGAACCGACTTGAGAGCGCATCATTCGCATCCATCAATTGCGGAATCTCGTTCGAAATGAGGAACATTCGTGACGTGAGTTTCCCACTCCACGGTTCCTTATATTTCCGATCGACAATGATGTTATCCTCACCACTGATTGAAAGTAAATTCCCAATGATCGTCTTAATATCAGACTGACCACTGACACGTACATCCGGAAAAATTCCGAGTAACTTACCCAAGAACGGTTGAAGTCCGAAATTACCAGATAAACTACTCAGGTTTGATGAACACACATTGGACGACCCCAACATTGCTGTGATGACCCTCGCGACTGTCCCCTTACCAGAGCGTTTTGGCCCGAGTAACATGACCATCTTTTGAAATGAGGTAATTGGAGTAATCATGTATCCAAAGATTTCTTGTAGTGTGTTGATTGTCTCACGATCACCATCGAATATTTGATCCAAAAACTCTAACCACTTCGTTGGTTTCCCTTCCTCCACATAGTCGTATGGTAAACTATTCAATGTGAAGAAGTGAGGTGTGTGCGGAAGTAGTCTTCGCGTTGGAATATGAAGAATTCCATTTTTGAAACTTACATAATCCGTTGCTTCTTTGGCAGGATCATCCAACCACACTGGAGGAGAGGAAGTTTCCAACAATGTCTTCGTTGTGAGCGCGTCCATCACACCACTAATATCCGTCATCTTTGGATGAAAAGGTATCACCTGACCTTCTTTACCCTCTTTCACGGAATGATCTAAATAGGTGCGAATTTCGGCACGCACCCCTTCGTCTACCCGTGTGTGATAACTGGTTGATCGATAATGAAACCAATCGCCCATATTACGAATGAGTGTGTTGACCCCTGATACCTGAAAACGATCTTCCATCAATGAGCGTGCGATACCTGTTTGATTGTTCGGATTGAAGACCTTAGGTAGTTGGATACCCAACTTCTCAAGATAGTCATGTTTGGTACGACCAGAACAACTTTGATGCATACATTTGAATCCACCACCTTGATACCCTCCCGTATGAGGAGGGTAGTAGACCGTTGATGTTTCATTCGACTCCACACTATGACTATCTGAAAACGGACAGATAATATTCATCTTCCCGTCACTCGCGATAGACTTCACATACCCATTCTCGTTCAAAAATACGGCAACTGGATCATTCTTGAGCGTATCACTCAATACCTGAAGACGTGATGGTACGATTTCAGCAGAGAAAGAAGAGGTGTCCATCACTAACTCGACTTCATCCCCATTCTCACCCTCTATGAGCCCACTACGTTGAATAACAGGATCAACCACACCTTCTTCAAAGATCGGATTCGCGGTAAAATGAATTTGTACTGGATTAAAGACGGAATGATCACTCGCGAGCGAAGTAGATGTCGCCCATTGTTTCAATTCAGCACTGGTCTGAGGCGTTTTCAGCCAAAACCACAAATGTACCTTGAGGATATGTTCTTTACCCTTCTTGCCCGCACTACTGGAAAGTTGCCAATGAAAGGTTTTGCCTTGGAAACACTCAGGTAACATATCTTCGATATATTCCTGTATCGCCTCCATCGGCTCCTTCACAGGATCAAAGAACTCAGGTTCAAAGTCATCCACCTCAATCATTACAGAATGAAGTGGTTGATCGTCAAACACATCCAAAATACGACGAACCTTACCCTCTTGATAGTCAGGATCGACGTGCCTAGCGTGGTCATTCCCTTTGTAACGACCACGGATAAGACAGGATTGACGTTTCTCTTCCAGTGATGTCAGTAATGTGGAGAATTCCGAGATATTACCGACCGTATAGGTGTCATAATCAAAGTATTTCGCGTTAGCAGACGGAACAATCGTCCCGTCTGCCTTCCATATCTTCGCCAAATCCAGTGTATTATGCGTCAGTACATATAAGGTATCAGCCATTGTTACCCTCCTGCGGATTATGTTCAGGAAGGTTGGCAATCCAACGTTCAAGTTCGGAAGACGGTATTAAGGTTCGATTTCCAAATTTTTTCGCTTTGATCTCACCGCTATTGATAAGGTCATATACCGTACTTCGGCAAATGCCGAGCACTTCAACCGCACTCGCAATAGAGTGTAATTGTTTAAGGTTCTGTTCAGTCATAATAACTCCTTTTGCTAACCAGCACATCATTGTGCCTTAGGAGTTATTCTTCCTGCCCTTGAACTCACTAAATAGACGGAGAGATATTTTATGAGTGGTCTTCGTTGTACTCAGGATCAGATTGAATCGCTAAACGTTCTTCTTCAAATCGTTTCAATTCATCCTTTGAAAAATTGTTCCAGTAATTTAACAGCCGACCTTTACCACTAAACTCTTTACCCGAATCTTGTGTTTTCACATTCTCAGGTGTGAACTTCTTCGCATAGAGGTCTATCCGCTCCTGTACAGAGCGATCTACTTTGATTTCGTTACCCTCATCATCGATATCATCAAACGCATCTACAATATCCATATAGGCAAGGAACCGTTCCTTTTCTTCGGCTGACATAATCGAACGTCGACCTGCCTTCTTCGCTTCAAGAGGAGGTAAACCAACCATACGAAGGCACAATTCCCGCCATTGCGCTTTTCCATGCGTAAGGCGAATAGGATTCAGCCCGTGTTCCTCGCAAAGACGGTTGAGATTTTCCTGCGCTTTGTTCAACTCGTCCTGCGAAATACCTTTTAAGCGTTTCTCTAGTTCTGTCTTAGCCATTAGCTAATCTCCATCCCCGCTTTTTCCAGATAATCACCCCACCATTGCATCATCTCGGCTCGTTGAGGAAGATATTCCGCGTGATTATAGGCAGCGCGGACTTGATCGCGCTCACCATGTGAAAGTTGCGCTTCGATCCAATCACGATTGAAGCTGTTTTCATTTAAAATCGTGGAGGCAGTATGACGGAATCCGTGTGCCGTTGTTTCCCCACGATACCCCATATTCTTAATCGCGCGCAAGAATGTACCGTCACTCATCGTTTTGCGTGGATTTGACATACTTGGAAAGACATACCCACTATAGCTTTCACCAGAGATCGCGTAGAGTTTCTTGAGCACCGTCAGCGATTGTATGCAAAGTGGAATAATATGCGGAGCATCCATCTTCATCCGTTCCGACGGAATTCTCCATTGTTTCTTCTCAAAGTCGATCTCACTCCATTCTGCGCCACGAATTTCACCTGGACGTAAAAATGTCAGGATAAGTAGCTGAAACCCCAATTTTGTGAGTGGATTACCGTTATACTTGCTCTCATACTGATTCAGTTCCTTGAGAAACTTCGGCAACTGACTCTCTTTTAAATGAGCGTAATTACTACTTTTGACAGGTTGAAGTGCGCCTTTGAGGTTCATCGTTACGTCAAATTCTGCGCGATCTGTTGCAATCGCATAGCGGAATATCTGACCGCAATGTTGCAATTGACGATGTGCGAGGTCACGATTTCCTTTTGCTTCTAGCACACGAACCGCACTCAACACTTCAGGAGCGCGAATATCACGTATCGGCAAATGACCAATCGCAGGAAAAATATTCGCTTCCAACCGTGTCAGGATCGTTTTTGCATGTGCTTCTGACCATTTATGATGATTCTGCGAGTGCCATTCACGCGCAATCGATTCAAAATCATTCTCTTTGCTGATCGCCTTCATCACTTTTTCGCGACGTTTTACATCGGCAGGATTAACCCCTTGTGTGATGAGTTTGCGTGCGTCATTCCGTAGAATACGTGCTTCTTTGAGCGAAACCCGAGGATATGGCCCAAAGGTCAGTTGATCGCGTTTACCCTCAATACGGAAGTTCATCCGCCAATATTTGCCACCTTTTGGATTCACTTCGAGATAGAGACAATCCCCATCTGCGACCCGATAGAGTTTTTCTTTAGGCTTTAAGGCCTTGATTTTCAATTCCGTTAGAGGCATCCGACAGTACATTTCCTTATAATGACAGTATATTCTGTCATTTATACTGTCACGTTTCGCGGTTATATGTAAATACATATGTGCACGCATGGACGCATAATGCCCCGAAGGCCTTGATATATAAGGATTTATATGGACGTGTATGGATGTAAGGAAGTAAGTCTTTGGTGACCCCTACGGGATTCGAACCCGTGTTGCCGCCGTGAAAGGGCGATGTCCTAACCACTAGACGAAGGGGCCGCCTAAAAAGCGTGCCGCTTTTAGCACGGGCTTTTTCTGAGGTCAAAGCATTTTATAATGCCACCAGCAGCACCACACAAACAGCTAAGCCCAAAAAACCTCCCTATTACACTCTAAAATATCTTGCGCGGCTTACCCAAAACTCATCGGCTTCAGAAGCACTGCCTTTCATAGATTGAGCCCAAAAGCGCATGCGGTACTAAAAAACCACTATGCTTCTTAAAAAACCATGTTGCAGACAGTCGCAACATATCTACCAAAATGGATTATACACCCTCTATAGCATCAATACGGGCAGCCACAATAAAGTCGCTTTGATGCAGCCCGCCAATCGCATGCGTATAAAGCATCACTTCACAATACCCCCACCCAAATAAGATATCCGGATGATGTCCCTGCTCTTCTGCCACCTCGGCAATTTGCTCTACCAAGGCGTAAGACTCTGCAAAATTCTTAAACGTAAACCGACGCACAATCGCCGTACTATCTTCTACCAACTCCCAAAGCGGCACCTGCTTCAGCAATGCACTTGCCTCTTCTGGTGTGAGAGGGTCCATATCGCCTGAGCAAGGGATGCATTTTTGTGAGGCCAGTTCTGTTTCAGGTGATCTGTGTTGCGTCATAATGTCCTAGCTCGCGTAACCGAAAAAAGAACCTAACACGCCTCCTTCATAAATACAAATAGCAAGCGCAACATTGCTGCGCCGCAACATGCATTAGCACCGCGCAGAGTGACTTTTTCCTTGAAATATGCTATGCTATTAGAAGTGAGGTAATCATATGAGGATATTATTAGTTAACTTATTTTTAATAAATATGGCGCTGATCGCCAGCGGGTGTAGCAAGGTAGAATATGTTGATGCCTATACATTACACCGGCTGGAGTCGCCAGATGATAGGTTACATCACGCCACACTATCAAAGGATTTTGGGGGGCTCGTATGGAAAGACCCGGCGCCCACGCACATCAAAAGCTCGATTGCCCCTGCAGAAAAAGCTTCTGATGAAACAAAGCCAGAAGCATCGCCTGTCACCACCCGATTTAAACGCGAAAAATCCAAATATTTGATGGAAACGGTGCTGTTTGAATCCACAGAAGATAAAACACAACACTACCAGTTAAGGCGTTCCACCCTCCGCTTTGGTGCCGATCACAAAACAAGGCGCATTGGGCTGGAATTGCGCTTTAATTACTAAACACCGTTCTTATACGGTGTGCCGTGCACCAAAAATAGCCCTGCCCACTCTTACATAGCGCGCGCCCATCGCAGCGCCAAGCCGGTAGTCATCGCTCATACCCATGCTGGTTTGCTGCAGCCCAAGCGCATCACATTGTTGCTTTAGCAGCATAAAATAGGGCCCTGCCACCTGCCCTTTCGCCAAAGAAGGAGGGATACACATCAAGCCTACCACAGGCAGGCCACACTCTTCTGTGCAAAGGCGATAGAACGCCTCCAAATCAGCAATATCCACACCGGATTTTTGGGCTTCATTACCAATATTGACCTGAATAAAACAGGGGATGTTGCGCGCAGTGCGGCTCATTTCCTCTGCCAGCGCATAGGCCAATTTAGGCCGATCCAAGCTATGTATCACATCAAAAAGCTGAACAGCCGCACGCACCTTGTTGGTTTGCAGTGGTCCAATCATATGCAGCATAAGATCAACATGCTGCTCCTTGGCTGCCTGCCATTTCTTAGCAGCTTCTTGCACACGGTTTTCGCCAAAATGCCGACACCCGCCCTGCTCTACCGGTGCGTCCAACAAAGGCTGCATGGCGTCTAGCGCATGCCCTTTGCTTACAGCAATCACTTCTGTATGCGTTTTTTGCTCCGCCAGGCCATAGTGCCTCCTCGCCTGCTGTACATGGCGCCTAACCTCCCGCAATGCGTCCATAACCCCAGAAGACAAACCCAGCACCACATTTTGTGTTTCAATCGCCCTTAAGCCACCACGCTACAAAAGAACGGCAAAATTATACACATAAGATACGCCCAAGCACCAGAACAAAGAAATACGAAAAATACCTTGACTGCAAAGTAGCAATTCCTTAGATTGCCCATCCTTATATTTTTAATAAAAATGAAATTGCCACATCAAACATACCAACAAGCACAATGCCTTACATCAAAAGCAGCGTGACCACATCAAGCAGAACGTAATTACACCCTATGCCTACTATCAACCAACTCGTACGCAAGCGACGTCAAAAGCAAGTCAAGAAAAACAAAGTGCCCGCAATGGAGGCGTGCCCGCAAAAGCGTGGCGTATGCACACGTGTTTATACCACCACGCCTAAAAAGCCAAACTCCGCCCTGCGTAAAGTCGCACGTATTCGTCTTTCCAATGGTTACGAAGTAACAGGCTACATTCCAGGTGAAGGCCATAATCTTCAGGAACACTCCATCGTAATGATTCGTGGTGGACGTGTGAAAGACTTGCCTGGTGTGCGCTACCACATTATCCGCGGCACCCTGGACCTGCGGGGCGTAGAAGAGCGAAAGCAAAACCGCTCCAAATATGGCGCCAAACGTCCAAAATAACGGCATTATACCCAATATATCAGGAGCTTTAACCCATGTCTCGACGTCACGCCGCCCTTAAACGCGAACTACTGCCCGACGCTAAATATAACGACGTCGTGGTGGCCAAATTCATCAACTATCTCATGATTGGTGGAAAAAAATTCGTGGCAGAACGGATTATGTATTCCGCGCTGGATACTTTGGCCGATAAAACCAAAAACGACCCGGTGGAAGTCTTTAAGCAGGCGCTAGATAACGTGAAACCCGCCGTAGAAGTACGCTCACGTCGTGTGGGTGGTGCCACCTACCAGGTGCCTGTGGAAGTACGCTCCGCACGTGCACTAGCGCTCGCCATCCGCTGGATTATTGGCATGGCACGCAAGCGCCGTGAAAAAACCATGCAGGAACGCTTGGCGGGTGAACTTTTGGATGCCTACAACAATGCCGGTAGCTCCGTGAAAAAACGCGAAGATACCCATAAGATGGCCGAAGCAAACAAGGCGTTCAGTCACTATCGCTGGTAAGTCGCGGGTGCATATAGCGACCTATATCCACCGACACACTTTCCACCTCTCTTCTTTTGACAAAATCAGGAGAATTTGTATAGTGCAGCGCACTTTCATCGATAGGGTGTTGCATGTTCAGTAAAATTCTTATTGCCAATCGTGGCGAGATTGCATTACGCATTATCCGCACCGCCAAAAGGATGGGCATCCGCACCGTTGCGGTCTATTCCGAAGCAGATACCAACGCGCTGCATGTCGCAGCTGCCGATGAAGCCGTTTATATCGGCCCAAGTCCAGCCGACCAAAGCTACCTTGTGGTAGAAAATATTTTGGATGCCGTTCGGCAAACCGGCGCAGAAGCCGTCCATCCAGGCTATGGTTTTCTCTCTGAAAACGAGGCGTTTTGTCAGGCACTGCAAAAAGAAAATGTCACCTTTATCGGTCCAGACCCACAGGCTATCCATGCCATGGGTGATAAAATTGAGGCCAAGCAAGAGGCGCACAAAGCCAAAGTCAATACCGTGCCAGGCTACCAGGGCACCATTAAAAACGTGAAAGAAGCAGAAAAAGTAGCCACTAAAATCGGCTTTCCCGTGATGATCAAAGCCGCAGCAGGCGGCGGTGGCAAAGGCATGCGCATTGTGCACAAAAAGAGTGATGTGGCACAAGCGTTTAACTCCACCACCAATGAGGCCAAAAAAAGCTTTAGCGATAGCCGTATTTTTATTGAAAAATTTATCGAAAGCCCACGGCACATCGAAATCCAGATCATGGCTGATAAATACGGCAACGTGGTATGTCTTGGCGAAAGGGAATGCTCCATTCAACGCCATCACCAAAAAGTCATTGAAGAAGCGCCAAGTCCTTTCTTAGATGAAAAAACCCGCCGAAAAATGTACGAGCAATCCATTTCGCTGGCGCAGCAGGTGGGCTATCACAGCGCGGGTACGGTCGAATATATCATGGACCAGGAGCGTAATTTTTATTTCCTGGAGATGAACACACGTTTGCAAGTGGAGCACCCGGTTACCGAATATGTGACCGGGCTGGATTTGGTAGAGCTGATGATCCGCATTGCGTATGGTGAGCCTCTAAAACTTGAGCAAAAAGATATCAAGCTTCAAGGTTGGGCAATGGAATCGCGTGTTTATGCAGAAGATCCCTCTCGAGGCTTCCTGCCATCTACAGGGCGCATTACAGAATACAAAGAGCCGGCAGAACGACAGAATGTGCGTGTGGATACTGGCGTGTATGCCGGTGGTGAAGTGAGCATGTTTTACGATGCCATGATTGCCAAGCTGATCACCTATGGTCCAGACCGTGCGACCGCCATCGCTAATATGCAGTCCGCTCTGGGTGAATATGTGATTGAGGGCATTGCACATAATATCAGCTTTTTAGAAGCCTTGATGGCCCATCCTCGCTTTGCCGAAGGCAATCTTTCCACCCATTTCATTGAAGAAGAATACCCAGAAGGCTTTTCCGGTACAGCACTTGATGAAGGCAGAACGCGTGGCATGCTGGCCGTAGCACTTTTCATTTACCTAAAAGATGCACAGCGTGCAATTGAGATTAGTGGCCAATCACCCAGGCGAAAGCGTCTGCTCGGCACACGCTGGGTAGTCAATGTGAATCATACCAATTACTGGGTGAATGTTAGAAACCGCCAGGAAGGTTTTGATATTACCTATGAAGAACAACGCTTTAGCATCCATAGCAACTGGGTACTTGGCAGCCGTCATTTTCAGGGCTCCATGGAGAATGGGGAGATTATCAATGCACGCATTGAGTATGTTCCAGGCGGTTATCGCCTGACCCACGCCGGTACCACGGCCAAGGTCACGGTGCGCACACCGCGTGTGGCTGAGCTTTCCCAGTATATGCCTGAGCGTAGTGAAGATGAGCAAGACCTCTCTCTTTTTGCACCCATTTCAGGTAGCGTAGTGGACCTAAAAGTCAAGGAAGGTGAAACGGTCAATGCAGGCCAACCCTTGATGGTGTTAGAAGCCATGAAAATGGAAAACATGCTCTATGCTGAACGCGACGGCGTGGTGATCAGCATCAAAGTGGAAAAAGGCCAACCGGTACAGGTGAATGACACGCTGATTGAGTTTTGCCCCGCTTCTGAATCACAAGACGAATAAACCATTTGCCTGTGTCATCAAAACGCGTTAGACCTCTATGGGTTTAAGCCTTAGGGAGGAATCTATGGCACAGGAATTTGTATTTGATGGCGTTACGCTCACACTTGGCATTGGCCTGGGCGCTGCGGCCAACCAAACGGTGCGCCGCGCCGATATAGACGGGCGCAAGGCAAAGCTGAAAGATGTAGGCGGTATTGGCATATCGCTCGACCCCTTCCGGTTTGTGCTGGAATGTGACCATGATGGCCCGTGTGAATTGCAGGCGGGCGATACGATTGAAGTCCGCGCCAGCAGCATTTTCCTGGTGGATGTAACCACCATAAAATGGAATTTGTGTGGCGGTAAATGCCGCGGTGAAAAAACCGAGTTAGGCTTTTCACTGGGTCTGGAAATCAAAGGCCTGAAATGGGTGATCGACTGAGTATGGGCTTCATTTCCGACCGCTGATTGAACTCACCACTCTCGGAGTGGAAGGAAGAGAATAATGTTTGCTTTATTGGAAAACGAACCAAAAAACCGATATGAAACCTGAAGATGTTATACCAGAATTATTCTCAACATTCCCTGAACTTTCTCACTTCCTTGATAAGGATGAAGGTACATATTGTATTTTAGGAGATTTTGGGTTGTATTTACGTGATGGAATTACGGAAAATACTATAGATAATAATGCTTTGAACAAGGCCTTTGATTTTCTCAATGCGTTGGGAAAATCTGATGACCCGGAAGTACAAAATTTATTAGGCGTGGGAGTATTAGAAATTCTGACGGACAGAAACAAAACCATTCAGGTTAGCAAGAAAATGTTAAAAGGCCAGGCCTTGGAAATTTTTAATAAAACTATTGCTAGCATAACTTTAGGGGTTCCATTTAATTCCCCTGACTAAGGAGTACAATATCAATGCCATTACTCTCCAACACACTCGCCAAAGTTAAACCCTCCCCCACCATTGCGGTGACGACCAAAGCGCGGGAGCTGCGCGCAGCGGGTAAGGATGTGATTGGGCTGGGTGCGGGCGAGCCGGATTTTGATACACCCGACCACATCAAACAAGCTGCCATTAAAGCCATTGAAGCCGGCGACACCAAATATACCGCTGTGGATGGCACCCCGGCGCTGAAAGAGGCCATTTGCGCCAAGTTCAAGGCGGATAATGGGCTGGACTATACCCCTGCCCAAATCACGGTAGGCACCGGTGGCAAGCAAGTGCTCTATAACGCGCTGATGGCCACGCTCAACCCCGGCGATGAGGTGATTATCCCTTCACCCTACTGGGTTTCCTACCCAGATATGGTGACACTGGCCGGCGGCACACCGGTGGTGGTGGAAGGCAAGGCCGAGCATGATTTTAAGTTGCAAGCCGAGGATCTGCGCGCGGCGATTACGCCAAACACCAAATGGATGATTTTCAACAGCCCGTCCAACCCCACCGGCGGGGCCTATACCCACGCAGAACTCAAGGCGCTCACCGACGTGTTGCTGGAGTTTCCGCAGGTGCACATCATGAGTGACGATATGTATGAGCATATTGTGTATGACGGGTTTGCATTTGTAACGCCCGCGCAGGTGGAGCCGAAATTATATGACCGCACCCTCACCGTGAATGGCGTTTCCAAAGCCTTTGCGATGACCGGCTGGCGGATCGGATACGCCGCCGGGCCGGAAGCCATCATCAAAGCCATCGCCAAAATCCAGAGCCAGAGCACCTCCAACCCCTCTTCCATCAGCCAGGCTGCCGCCGTGGCCGCCCTCACCGGGCCAAAGGATTTTCTGGCCGAGCGTAACGGTGCCTTTAAGCGGCGACGCGATATGGTGGTCGCAAAGCTGAACGCTATTCCTGGCATTAGCTGTAACACACCCGAAGGTGCGTTTTATGTGTTCCCAAGCTGCGGCGAGCTGTTTGGCCGCACCACCCCTGAAGGCAAAGTGATAGAAAGCGGCAACGATCTCGCAACCTACCTGCTGGAATCTGCCCTGGTCGCGGTGGTGCCCGGCATTGCCTTTGGCGCGGAGCCATTCTTCCGCATTTCCTATGCCACGTCGGATGAAAATCTGGAAAACGCACTGGAACGCATTGCCACGGCGTGTGCGGCGTTACGCTAAAACATCCCACCATCATGTCTGAGGGCTTTTTCATCACACTCGAAGGCGGAGAAGGCTGCGGCAAAACAACCCAGGCCACGCTGTTGGCGGAGCATTTGAAGCAAGCGGGCCACGAAGTGCTTGTTACCCGCGAGCCCGGTGGCACCGAGGGCGCAGAAACCATTCGCGCCTTGCTTGTTTCAGGCTCCACCGACTGGGACCCTTATACCGAAACCCTGCTCCATATGGCCGCCCGGCGTGAGCATGTCCAAAAAGTCATCGCGCCTGCCTTGGCCAAAAACACCATCGTGATCTGCGACCGGTTTATGGATTCCACCCTGGCCTATCAAGGGTATGGGCACGGCGTGGACCTTGATTTCATTGACTATCTGCAACAAAATATCAGCCCACATATTGTGCCAAACCTCACCTTTTTGCTGGAGGCAAGCCTGGAAGAAGGCCTGGCCCGCACCATAGCACGCCAAAGCGAAGAAGCACGCTATGAGCGTATGGGCAATGCCTTCCATGCACGTGTCCATGCGGGGTTTAAGGCAATGGCAGCAGAGGACTCAAAGCGCATTCGGGTGGTGGATGCCACAAAGCCGATTGAAGCAGTGCAGCAAGCCATCCTTTCACATCTGCCAGAAGCGTGGCAATGAAAGAGGAGCCTCTTTCCCCTACCTCTCCTATGATGACCACCGCACTCTTTGGTCACGAAGAGGCCGAGCGTACATTTTTAAAAGCATGGGAAGAAGGCACCCTTCACCACGCCTGGATGATAACGGGCCCACGCGGCATTGGTAAAGCCACACTGGCCTGGCGAATCGCGCGTTTTGTGCTTGCTTCCACGCAGGAAGAGCAGGAATCCAGGACCAACAGCCTACTAGGCGATGGCTTTGCACCAGATAGCCTTGCCTTGTCTGAAGGGCACCCCATTTTTCAGGCACTGCGCGCTGGTAGCATCACCGATTTAGTACACCTCATGCCTGATGTAGAAGCCGAAAAGCAGACCATCACGGTCGAACAAGTGCGTGATGTCAGCACCCACTTAACGTACACAACCGCAGCCGGCGGGTGGCGTATCATACTGGTCGATAGCCTCGACGACATGAACAGCAACGCCGCCAATGCTTTGCTCAAATGGCTGGAAGAACCTCCTGCGCGCACCTTGTGGCTTTTAGTATGCCATGCACCCGCTGCGATTTTACCTACCTTACGCTCACGATGCCGCGCGCTTGCACTACATACCCCAAATGCCATGGCACTAGAATCCGCCGCCACCTCACTTGGAATCCACACCGCAAGCGAGGAAGGTCAGTGGGCCATGCGCTTGTGCCACGGGTCACCTGGCAGAGCATTTTCCTTATATCAAAACAAATCTTACAAGGAAATATCTTCAATTATTCAATCGCTTCAGAAGGATAATAATTCTAAAATATTAGATAAGTGGATCGCTTATTATACCGCAAAAGAATATCCCGAACGCTGGGAACATGTCCTGCTTTTTATAGCATATTGGTGGCATCTGGCACTCTGTCTGCATACTGGCAGCGCACTACCACCGGATATCAGTGCGCAAGAAAAAGCATGGATCACTGCGCTGACGGAGCGATATACACCCGCCGAGCTCTATGCACAAAAACAACAGGCGCAAGAACTGATGCATCAAGCATCCTCCTTGCATATGGACCGCACGGCCACACTTCGCGCGCTACACCACTTGCTTAAAACAACCTAGGATTGAAAAAACTTTACTTTTCTATATTTTCTGTTACATTTGTTATATTCATTGGTGCATTACCTATGCCTCGTGTGCGGGCCTATTTCCTATCCGGTTTTTTCTTTGCTTTTTTATCGCACAACCTCTGTGTTCCATTGACCCGTTCTAGGAAATATGGGAAAAAGATAGGCTCTTTTTGATACGCAAAGCACGCTGACTTCACAAAAAAACCATGAAGCATTATACCATCACCACGCCGATTTATTATGTAAACGACTCACCGCATATCGGCCATGCTTATACCACCATTGCCTGCGACGTGATGGCACGCTACCAACAGCTTTCAGGCAACCATGTTACCTTCGTCACCGGTACCGATGAGCACGGGCAAAAGGTGGATAAGGCAGCACTCGCAGCCAGCATGGACCCGCAAAGCTTTACCGATGATGTCTCTGAGCGTTTTAAGCATCTGGTATTAGATCCCGAAACGGAAAAAGGTGGAACAAACCTTCTCAACAGTACCAACACCCATTTTATCCGCACCACCTCCACGGCACATAAACACACCGCGCAAGCGTTCTGGAAACGCCTGGAAAACGCCGGATATATCTATAAAGACCGCTATAGTGGCTGGTATGCGGTACGCGACGAAGCCTATTACCAAGAAGCCGAACTCATCGAAAAAGAAGGACAAAAATGTGCACCGAGCGGCGCTCCGGTGGAGTGGGTCGAGGAAGAAAGCTACTTTTTCCGCTTAAGCGACTTTGGGGAGAAACTCCTTGCATTTTTTGAAACCCATCCAGATTTTGTGCAGCCCAAATCTCGCTACAATGAGGTGAAGGCCTTTGTAGAAGGCGGCCTGAAGGATTTAAGTATTTCCCGCACCACCTTTAGCTGGGGCGTGCCGGTGCCAGATGATCCCTCTCACGTCATGTATGTGTGGATTGATGCGCTGACCAACTACCTCACCGCTTGCGACTTTTCTGTTGATCCATCCCAGTTTAACCAGCGCTGGGGCGAAGGGAAGCAAGGCCACGCCATTCATGTGGTGGGCAAAGATATTCTGCGCTTCCATGCGGTGTATTGGCCAGCCTTCTTAATGGCGGCCAATCTGCCACTGCCAAAGCATATCATCGCGCATGGTTGGTGGACGATTGAAGGGCAAAAAATGAGCAAATCGCTTGGGAATGCGCTTTCGCCTACAGATATGATGGAAGCGGCAGGCAGTATCGATGGGCTACGTTACTACATGCTGCGCGCCATGCCCTTTGGCAATGATGGCGATTTTTCCAACACACGTCTGCATGAGGTGATGAATGCCGACCTGGCGAACAATATCGGCAATTTAGTGCAACGCACCCTTTCCATGCTCCACAAGCACGGCGAAGCCACCGTGCCACCCTACCCTTTGGGCACGCCCAACAAGGAGGACCTCCCACTCCTTGAACAAGCACCAAACCAAGCGATTGCCCTTTACCATGAGGGTTTTTCCCATTTTGCGTTCCATAAAAGCATCGAAGCGATATTGCAGCTTTCAAGCCAGGCCAATACCTATATTGACCAGCAAGCGCCCTGGCTGCTGCGCAAGCAAAATCCCGCCCGTATGCTGGAGGTGCTCTATATACTCGCCAACACGCTCCGCATACTCGGTTTGATGCTGCAGCCCTTTACCCCTGAAGCCGCAGCAAAGCTCTTGGATCAGCTTGCCATTCCTGAGGCAGAGCGTCATTTTGACTCTTTAGACACTAAGCACCATCTTGCATCCGGCACGGCACTGCCTTCACCCTCCCCCATCTTCCCGCGCCTGGAAAAGAAAGAGTAATGCCAGCTACCCCACGATTGGTTGACTCACACTGCCATCTCAACATGGTGGCCGACCGTGGTGTCGCCATTGAAGACGCGATCGCAAGAGCACATGCAGCAGGCGTTTGGCTCATGCAAACCATCTGCACGCGTAGCGATGAAGTGCAAAAAGTCATAGCCATTGCAGAAGGTCATGAAGAAGTCTATGCCTCGGTGGGCGTGCATCCACACGAAACCGAGAACGACCAAGTTACTACGGAGCAGCTTGTGACGTGGGCCAAGCACCCAAAAGTGATTGGCATCGGTGAAAGTGGCTTAGATTATTACTACGAACACAGCAACCGTGAGGCGCAGCAGCAAAGCTTCCGTGCCCATATTGAAGCCAGCCGCATCACGCAACTGCCACTGATTGTACATAGCCGCGATGCCGATGAGGACACCGTTGCCATTTTGCAAGAAGAACAGGAAAAAGGCGCCTTTCCTTTTTTAATTCATTGCTTTAGCACCGGAGCATTCTTGGCAGAATCCGCTATTACCATGGGTGGCTATATCTCTCTTTCAGGCATCCTCACCTTCAAAAAATCTGAAGCACTTCAAGCCATTGCACGTGATCTACCACTAGAGCGCCTGCTTGTAGAAACCGATGCCCCTTACCTCGCTCCTGCGCCGCATCGAGGCCAGGTGAACGAACCCGCTTTCACCCTACATACCGCAGAAAAACTTGCCGAACTGCATCAATGCGACCTGAATGAAATCGCAGAAGTCACCACCGCCAATTTTTTTGCACTCTTCACCAAAGCTGCCTCTTCCCATGCCACATTTTAGCGATACATTTTTAGAGGAATTGCGCCAACGCGTCTCGCTACAAGATGTCGTGGGCCGGTATGTGAAGCTCCAAAGCAAATCCGGTGGAGAGTTTTTGGGCCTTTGCCCGTTTCATAATGAAAACACGCCCTCTTTTACCCTGAACGAACAAAAGGGCTTTTACCACTGCTTTGGTTGCGGTGCACACGGGGATGTGATTCGCTTTGTGATGGAACATAATGGCTGGCCTTTTGTGGAAGCCGTGACACGCCTGGCAGAAGAAGCCGGCATGACTCTCCCCAAAGAAAACTTGTCGCCAAAAGAAACGGAACAAAAAAAGCAAAAAAACACCCTCCACACGCTTATGGAAGAGGCGTGTACTTTCTTTGAAGAGCAACTGCAATCACACGCATCCGCACATCTTGTCAAAGACTACCTGGAGCGTCGTGGCGTGGATCAAAGCACACAACATACCTTCCGTCTTGGCTATGCACCCGATAGTCGCAATAGCCTACTCAAAGCAATGGAGCAAAAAGGTTACGCCCAAGCGCTCTTGGCAGAAGCAGGGCTGATTATTGTACCGGAAAAAGGGAACCCCTATGACCGTTTTCGCCAGCGCCTGATCTTCCCTATTACCGATAAGAAAAACCGCGTGGTTGCCTTTGGCGGGCGTATTCTTGGTGAGGGGCAACCCAAATACCTTAACTCACCTGAAACGCCGCTTTTTCATAAAGGGACGATGCTCTATGGCCTCCCGCAGGCCCAAAATAGCGCCTTTAAAAAGCAGGCCATCGCCTTGGTCGAAGGCTATATGGATGTAATCGCCCTGCATCAAGCAGGCATTCACAATAGTGTGGCACCGCTTGGCACCGCCTTGACCCAAACACAACTTCAAACCCTGTGGCGTATGGCCAAAGAGCCGGTGCTTTGTTTAGATGGAGATGCTGCCGGGCAGCGCGCCATGCAAAAAGCCGCACATATGTCCCTACCTTTGTTAAAACCCGGCCACTCCCTTCGCTTTGCGTTGCTGCCACCTGGCAAAGACCCCGATGATGTGATCCAAGCGCAAGGCGTTAGCGCACTGCGTCAAATACTGGGCAAAGCGCTCCCTTTGGCCGATGTGTTATGGAATAGCAGCGCTGCTGTCCACACGGGCACTACGCCAGAAACAAAGGCGGCGTTTGAACAAGCCTTGATGGCATTGGCTCGTACCATTGAAGACAAAACGCTGCAACAGCATTACCTGCAATATTTCAAAAACAAATTATGGCAACAAAACAAGACCAAACGCTCCACCACCCATCCAAATACCACGACCCAGGAACTGAAGTCGCTCCAGGCCATTGCGCCATCCTACTCCGCGCGCTTTATATACGAAGCCTCGCTGTTGCTGCTGGTATTTTTTAACCCGAACCTGCTGGCAAAAACCCATCAGGCCGAAGCTGGGGAAGCCGTCACTCCGATTGAAGAGCTTATTTCAGACATGCACATGGAAACAGAGCCCCTTGCCATGCTGCAAACAGAAATATTGGAGCCCTCTTCTAATGCAACAGAGGCACCGCAAGATAAAGTCGCCAGCCTTAGCAACAACACCCTTCGTCAATTTGTAGAGCAATTGCTGCACTACAAAGGAATTGATAAAAGCATTTGCCGCCCGCTTGAGGAAGAAAAAGCCATGGCCGCATGGAGCTATATACTGAGCAATTACCAAGTGACTTTACTGCAAGAAGAATATACAAACTTGGTTCAAACTTCCAAGCTGGAGCAAGCTGAAGCCATCACGCACGCCATCACCAAACAAAAAAGGCTAGCAGAAAATCAAAAAATAACGTATGAAGCAGCCTTTGGTGGATAGCGACCGTTAGTATAACATATGCTTTATGTGCATATGAGAAGATAAAAACATTCTTCATGTAAAGCGGCCACCAAAAGATAAAGTATACGAGGGAGAGTCTGGCATTCTATGACTGAACAAATTACTGCATCCAGCCGCACCATGCTAAAAGAGCTTACAAAAAAGCTCGGCAACATGGCAAAAGACCGCGGCTTTGTGACACTGGATGAGATCAACAACCTCCTGCCCAAAGATCTTGTCAATCCTGAGCATATCGAAACATTAATTAGCATGCTGACCGAAGCAGATATTACTGTTTTGGAAAAGGATGAAGTGCTTGAAGAGCATGACAATGAGATGGAAGTTGCGGAAAAGTCTGATGAAGTGGCAACGACCGAAACCGCCACGCGGACGGATGATCCGGTACGCATGTATCTCCGTGAAATGGGTAATGTGGAGCTACTTTCACGTGAAGGCGAAGTAGAAATCGCCAAACGTATTGAATCTGGGCGCAATATGATGATGCACGCCTTGTGTGAAAGCCCCACCGCCATGCGTTATTTCATTACATGGTTCAATGACTTAACCGAAGAAAAGCTGCTCCTTCGAGATATCATCGACCTAGATGCTGCCTACAACGCAGAAATTGGGCTTTTGATTCGTGAAGAGGAGGAAGAGGAAGAAGAAAGCGCCTCTTCGGAGAAAGAAGAATCTGAGGATCATGAGGATGCTCCCTTAAGTAGCGAAGACAGCGAAGAAGAGGAAGAAGAGTCCGAAGATGAACTGATGGGCCAAGAGGACAGCGACACAGAAGAATTAGCGGCCCACGCCTCTTTAACAACGATGGAAGAGCTTCTGCGCCCAGGTGTGATGGAAACCCTGGAACACATTGTGGGTATTAGCCAGGATATGCTGAAGCACCACGAGAAGCAGCTTGATTATGCGATCAAAGGAAAAGAGATCCCCGCAAAAGAAATCAGCGCCATTGCTAAAAAGCGCAAAACATTATCTGACCTGATACAAGATCTCCGGCTTAATGATCTGTGCATTACCTTTATCCTTGATGAACTCTATGGCTACAATAGAAGGCTAATGACGCTCGAGGGGCAGTTGCGTCGCTTGATCGAAAAGAAGAAAATACCACTGGCCAGCTTCCGCAAGCACTATATCGGTACGGAGCTTTTCTCGAAGTGGGAAGAGCAGGTGAAAAAGTCCAAAGACAAAGGCTGGAAAGAGCTTTTTGAAAAAGAATCCGATAAATTGCAGCAAATTAGGGCCGATATCCTAACGGTTGCCCAGAAATCGGGAACAAGCATTAGCGAGTTCCGCCGTATTGTCAGCGCCGTACAAAAAGGCGAGCGTGAAACAAGCAAGGCCAAGAAAGAAATGATTGAGGCAAACCTCCGCCTCGTCATTTCGATTGCCAAAAAATATACCAACCGTGGTCTGCAATTCCTGGATCTCATTCAGGAAGGCAATATTGGCCTCATGAAAGCGGTGGATAAATTTGAATATCGCCGTGGGTATAAATTCTCCACCTATGCCACCTGGTGGATTCGCCAGGCCATAACACGCTCCATTGCGGATCAAGCACGCACCATTCGTATTCCGGTGCACATGATTGAAACCATCAATAAAATTGTGCGCACCTCGCGTCAGATGGTCCATGAAAATGGCCAGGAGCCTACGCCAGAAGAGTTGGCCAAAAAACTTTCCATGCCTTTGGATAAAATCCGCAAGGTGATGAAAATTGCCAAAGAGCCGGTAAGTCTGGAAACCCCGGTGGGGGATGAAGATGGCAGCTTCCTGGGTGACTTTATTGAGGATAAAAACGCCGTATTGCCGCTGGACTCTGCGATTCACGGCAATCTGAAAGAAATCACCACGCGCATCCTTTCAAGCCTCACGCCGCGAGAAGAGCGCGTGCTGCGCATGCGCTTTGGCATCGGGATGAACACCGACCATACGCTGGAAGAAGTGGGCCAGCAATTTTCTGTGACACGTGAGCGTATCCGCCAGATTGAAGCTAAAGCGCTCCGTAAACTCAAACATCCAAGCCGTTCGCGCAAACTGCGTGGCTTTGTGAATAGTTAGTCAACCAAAGCAGCAGCACCATGAAAACGGCCTGGATATTTCCTGGACAAGGTTCCCAACATATCGGCATGGGCAAAGCGATCTATGACGCTTTTCCTGAAGCACGGGAGGTCATGCAAGAGGTGGATGATGCGCTCAGCCAACCACTCTCACGCCTGATGTTTGAAGGAGATGAGGCAGAACTCACGTTAACCGCCAACACCCAACCCGCGCTCATGGCAGTTTCTTTGGCACTCGTGCGGGTGATTGAGGCACAAAGCGGTAAAAAAGCTTCCGACCTTGCGCAATATGTTGCTGGTCATTCGCTAGGGGAATATAGCGCCCTGGCAGCAGCCAACACCTTTTCCATCGCCGATACCGCGCGCCTGCTTCGTACACGAGGCAACGCGATGCAAGCAGCTGTACCTGAGGGACAAGGCGCCATGGCGGCGGTGATCGGCCTTTCCATTGAAGAAGTGCAGAAATTGGTCCAAGAGGCTGAAGGCGACGGTACGCTGGAAATAGCCAACGACAACGCACCCGGGCAAGTGGTCGTAAGCGGCACCAAAGCCGCGATTGAGCGTGCGGAACCTCTGGCCAAGGCAGCCGGTGCAAAGCGTTACCTTGTCCTCAATGTGAGTGCGCCTTTCCATAGCTCGTTGATTCATACAGCAGCCGCAGAAATGCAAGAAGCACTGGCCGCAACCTCTATGCACAACCCACAAGTCCCACTCATTGCCAATGTCATCGCCGAACCTGTGACCGAGAGCGATAGCATCCGTGAGCTACTGGTGCAGCAGGTTACAGGCCAGGTACGCTGGCGTGAGTCCGTGCTTAAAGCAGAAGAACTTGGCGTGACCCATATGGTTGAGATCGGTGCTGGAAAAGTGCTCTCAGGGCTCAATCGACGCATTGCACCCAGCCAAACCTGCCTTTCCATTCAAGGTCCGGATGACATCGAATCCTATCTTCAATCTATTACTTAAGTTTATTATTTATATGTTTGATTTAAAAGATAAAAATATACTCATAACTGGCGCCTCTGGTGGCATTGGCAAGGCCATTGCATCTGCCTGTATTGCACAAGGCGCTTGGGTTGCTTTTTCTGGTACCAACGAAGCAAAACTCCAAGCCACCGCCAAAGAATTAGGCGCGCCAAATGCCATTTGCCTGGCCTGCGACTTATCGGACAAAGCCTCCGTGCAGGCGCTTGGCAAACAGGCGGAAAAAGCGCTTGGGCAAGTAGATATTCTGGTGAACAATGCCGGCATCACCCGCGATGGCCTGGCGATGCGCATGAGCGACGATGACTGGCAGGATGTCTTAAACGTGAACCTCACCGCCTCCTTTATCCTGATTCGCACGCTGCTGCGCGGTATGATGAAGCGCAAACAGGGTCGGATTATCAATATCGGCTCGGTGGTCGGGACCTCTGGCAATGCAGGCCAGGCCAACTACGCTGCAGCCAAGGCCGGCATGGTCGGCATGACCAAGTCGCTGGCCGCAGAAGTGGCGTCCCGCGGCATTACCGTCAACGCCATTGCGCCCGGCTTTATCCAAACCGCGATGACCGACGCCTTAAACGAGACCCAACGCGACAACATTCTGGCCTCCATCCCCGCCGGTACACTCGGTACCCCGGAAGATATTGCCGCTGCTACGGTGTTCCTTGCCAGTGATGAAGCACGCTATATCACCGGCCAGACCTTGCATGCCAATGGCGGCATGTTGATGGTCTAAGCACCTTTTTGCGTCGCAAGGCTTCCTCTCTTGAAAATTTTGGGCTATTCTTTCCGTTTTTGATCGAAAGAAGCCACGCTGCCCATGCCCTTTCAGCTTACCAGTGACTACCAACCTGCTGGCGACCAACCTGCGGCTATTGCGTCGCTTTTAGAGGGCCTGAAACGTCAACAGCGCGACCAGGTGCTGCTTGGCGTCACCGGTAGCGGTAAGACCTTCACCATGGCCAATATCATTGCCAGCACCAACCGCCCTACTCTGATCATGGCGCACAATAAAACTTTGGCCGCGCAACTCTATAGCGAGATGAAGGGGTTTTTCCCGCACAACGCCGTGGAATATTTTGTTTCCTACTACGACTACTACCAGCCCGAAGCCTATATCCCGACCAGTGATACTTACATTGAAAAAGACTCCTCCATCAACGAGCAGATCGACCGTATGCGCCATGCCGCCACGCGCGCGTTGCTTGAGCGCCGGGATGTGGTGGTGGTCGCTTCCGTCTCCTGTATTTATGGCCTGGGCGCACCGGAGCTCTATTTGCAGATGACCTGCAAAGCGGTGCGCGGAGAGCAACACCCCATGCGCGGCTTGATGGAACAGCTGGTCAATCTGCAATATCAACGTAACGATCTGGCCTTTACCCGCGGCACGTTTCGTGTACGTGGTGATACGCTCGATGTATTCCCTTCCCATTTGGAAGACCGGGCCTGGCGGCTTTCCTTTTTTGGCGATGACTTAGAAGAAATCCATGAGATTGATGCACTGACCGGCCAGAAAACCCAGGCGATGGAAGAAGTCACCTTTTTTGCCAACAGCCACCACGTCACCCCACGCCCCACGCTTTTGCAAGCCGTCGACCTCATCAAGGAAGAGCTAAGGGAGCGTCTGGAGCATCTGGAGTCACGTGGTCAATTGCTGGAAGCTCAGCGCCTGCAGCAGCGTACCCAGTTTGACCTGGAAATGATCCGCGAAACCGGCATGTGCAAAGGCATTGAGAACTACTCCCGCTACCTCTCGGGCCGCAACGCAGGCGAGCCGCCACCCACCTTGTTTGAATATCTGCCCGAAGATGCCCTGCTCTTTGTGGATGAAAGCCATGTGACCGTGCCTCAGATTGGCGGCATGTTTAATGGGGATCGTGCACGTAAACTGACACTCGTCGAGCACGGATTCCGCCTACCCAGCGCACTGGATAACCGTCCACTTAAAGGCGATGAATGGGAAGAGATGCGCCCGGAAACGCTATTTATCTCCGCCACACCCGGTCCCTTTGAGCTAGAAAAAACCTGCGGGGAAGTAATCGAGCAGATTATCCGCCCCACCGGCCTGATCGACCCTACCTGCACCGTTAGACCTACTGCCCATCAGGTGGAAGACATCATCGAAGAATCCAAAGCCTGCGTCGCGCAAAACCAGCGTGTCTTGATCACCACGTTGACCAAAAAAATGGCGGAAAACCTGACCGAATATATGCAAGAAGCCGGCCTAAAAGTAACCTATCTACACTCGGATGTGGATACGGTCGAGCGGGTAGAGATCATCCGTGCGCTCCGGCAAGGCGAGGTGGATATCTTGATTGGCATTAATCTGCTGCGCGAGGGTTTGGATATTCCTGAGTGCGCACTGGTCGGCATCTTAGACGCCGATAAAACAGGCTTCCTGCGCAGCGAGACCTCGCTTATTCAAACGATTGGCCGCGCGGCGCGCCACGTGGAAGGACGCGTACTGCTTTATGCCGATGTGATGACCGAGGCGCTGACCAATGCGCTGAAAGAAACCGAGCGCAGGCGTGAGGTGCAGCAGGCTTATAACACCAAGCACAACATCACACCAAGAAGCGTGCAAAAAGCGCTAGATAGCAGCCTGCAAGGCGCGCAAGAGGTTGCAGAAGAATCGGAGGAAGCAATATCTACCGAAGAGCTACAGAAAGCGATGCTGGATGCAGCAAACAATCTGGAATTTGAAGAAGCCGCCAGACTACGCGACCTGCTGCACGCAAAAGAAAAAGCACAGCTGGGCGTGAAAGCGGGTTCATAACATCCACTTCCCCACCCCCCCCCCAACACGCAAAAAGGCCCCGGGATTAACCGGGACCTTTTC
>JANQHP010000056.1 GCA_028282625.1 Rickettsiales bacterium
TATGCCAGAAGTCATTATCAACGGGCCTGAGGGTCGTATTGAGGCACGTTACCACCATCAGGCGGAAAAAAGCCATGCACCCGCCGCCATTATTCTGCACCCGCACCCCAAACATGGCGGGACCATGAACAACAAGGTGACCTACCAAATGTTTAAAACCTTTGTGGACCAGGGTTTTTCGGTCCTGCGCTTTAATTTTCGCGGGGTGGGTCGCTCGGAGGGCGTGTACGACAGTGGCGTGGGAGAGCTGAGTGACGCGGCCGCTGCGCTGGATTGGTTGCAGGCGCAAAATCCTGACGCATCCTCTTTTTGGGTGGGCGGTTTTTCTTTTGGCGCATGGCTGGCATTCCAACTCCTGATGCGCCGGCCGGAGCTTAAAGGCTTTATCACCGTTTCTCCTCCAGCGAATATGTACGATTTTTCTTTCCTGGCGCCTTGCCCGCGCGGGGGCTTGATGCTGCAGGGTACCCAGGATAGCGTGGTGAGCGAGGAATCCGTGGCGTCTCTCGCGGCCAAATTGCATCAGCAAAAACATATTGAAGTGGCGTACCGATCGGTGGAAGGGGCGGACCATTTTTTCCGTGAGCATATGGAGGAAATGATCGACCATATGGTAGCTTACCTAGAGGAACATCGGGAAGATATCCACGAGTTTAATCCTATCCGGACGGACAGAAAACGCCGCCCGCAAGAGGCCGAGGCACTCCCGTTGTCTGAGGAAGCGTAAGCGGCAATCTTTGCATATGGCGCACGGCCAAATACCCAAAGGCTTGCGCTTCTATCGCATCGGCATCTAAGCCTAGCGCTTCCACCCGCTTTAGCTCACCCGGTACACGCGCGGCCAAGGCTTCCATCAAGGCCACATTATGCACGCCGCCGCCGGTCGCGTACCACACACGCGGCAACACGGGCAGATGGTCGCAGGCACGCACAATCGCTTCAACGGTAAAGGCTTGCAGGCAGGCTAGCCCATCCTCCAGGTTGAATCCTTCGAGGCCAGGCGTAGCAAAAGCGTTGCGATCCAGCGATTTGGGCGGCGTTTGCGCAAAAAAGGGATCGGCCATCCATTGTGTCACTAAGTCAGCATCCACCGTGCCGCGTGCCGCAAGCTTCCCATCCGTATCATAAGGCGCGCCGGTATGCGCTGCCATCCAGTCGTCCATGAGCGCGTTGCCCGGTCCTGTATCAAATGCGAGGATGGCATCTTCCTTCGCTTCCTGCTGGCCTACCCAGGTCAGGTTCGCCACGCCACCAATATTGAGAAACACCGCCGGGTAGGCGGTTTGCTTGGACCGCAGCACCGCCCGGTGAAACAGCGGCGCCAGCGGCGCGCCTTGCCCGCCATGCGCCAGATCCGCCTGGCGAAACTGGTAGACCACATCGATGCCTGTTTCCTTTGCGAGCAACGCGCCATCTCCTGCCTGCACGCTCGTTCCCTGCGTAGGATCATGCCAGATCGTTTGGCCGTGAAACCCTATCACATCCACATCGTCTGCTTCCATGTTCGCTGCTTCAAGCAAAGCTTGCACCGCGTTGGCGTGCCACAGGGTCAAAGCACGCTCGGTGCTTGCATCACACACGCCTTGCTCCAGCGCCTTGCGCAGGCGCGCGCGTATGGCATCATCGTAAGGAAGCGTGAGCCACGCGCCACACGCAAGCATGTTTTGACCGTCTGTGGTGATGAGGGCGGCGTCCACCCCATCAAGCGAAGTGCCGCTCATCAACCCAATCGCCACAACCGACATGGCAATCGGGCCTTAACCCATCATGCGCTGCAGAAGAGGCTCTAGCGTCACGAGTTCCTGCTTCGCGGCTTCAAGCTGCGCGGCAATGGCAGGCCCTGTGATCTCCGCCCCGCCGCTTTCTTCCAAGGCCCGCATAATCTCCGACATGCGCATGGCGCCCACCTGCGCACTCGCGGATTTCAGCGAATGGGATTGCCGCACGAGCAGTTCCGCATCTGATTGTGCCACCGCATGGTCCAGCTGCTTCAACACTTCGGCCGCCATATCCAGATATTGCTGCATCAGCATCGCAAACTGGTCGGGCATTAAGTCCTGCAATTGGGTGGCAATCTCTTGGTCTAAAGAAGGGGCAGAAGAAGTATGCGGAGTCGTCATATCAAGGGTCATCGTCACCTGGCGTTACACCTTTCAAGAGATAGCACCTTGCAGTCACAAATCAATGTTTTTTACCGCCCTCGCGCAGAAAAGAGTGCTTAAAGCTGCAACGTCACGGGTCCCTGTTGCCTGCTGCTTTTTACTTCAGAAGCTTTGGGCCTTACCACTGGTAGCTACCACTGGTAGTAGCGTGCAGGGTCTGCCTCAAGCAAGGCAGAAGAAAAACGGCCATCTTTGTTGGGTGCAGCTTGCGCAATAATGGCGCGGTCCACGGCAAGATTGGCCGCCGGCACATAAGGTGGTACAACCGATTGGGCCTGCGCCACACGCGTGGAAGGAGCCACCGTGCGCGGCTGCACGCTCACGCGCGAGCTGCCACTTCCAATGGGAGGGCACGCCCCGCTTTTGCCTTCAATATAATTACGGTAACAAGGCGACCAGTTCTGCCGTTCCCACAGGCAAGGGCCGCTGCGACACACGCCAGCCACATACCCACCTTTACCATATACCATCGATCCGGCCATTTTATCCATGCCGGCCGCCACACCTTCACAAGCGGTGGTGCCGACCAACAGTAGCAGCAGCGTCACCGCCAACGTGGCCTGACGCGTAACATTGTGCATCTTATACAACATGATTTTCCCCTATGTGCTCACCCATGTAAAAAGGGACTATTATCCCCTTTCAAACGCCTTATAACACGCCACTTATAAAATGCAACAACAATTTTAAAGCTTTGGAATATTAAATAGAACCAATAGGGTGCAATTATGCATCTTTTGATGTATTTTTTGCAACAAAGAAATTTCACCAAACTATTGATATATAATGGTGTTTTTGTATGTGTGTTTTTAGGTCAACCTACAGGGGCCACTGTGACCCCATCTCATTCAAAAAATTTTATAATAATGGTATTATTGTTTTTAGCCTGTGTACAACTTGCTTAATGGGCTAAAAATGCTTGCTTTTTAGCCGACCAGTGCGGCCAGTGCTTTTTTTAAGGATGGGTAGCGAAAGACATAGCCACTTTGGGCGGCAACCGAGGGTTCCACGCACTGCCCTTTGAGCAACAGCGCCTCCGCCGTTTCACCAAACAACAGCCGGAGTACCCAGCCGGGCATCCGAAGGAGGGCAGGGCGGTGCAGCGCCTCCGCCAGCGTCTTGGCAAATGCTGCGTTTCGCACCGGTTCAGGTGCGGTAAGATTGATCGGGCCGCGGAGGTTTTCCTGCGCGATGAGATGCTGGATCAACCCGACCACATCCTCTATATGCACCCAGGACATCCATTGATCCCCGGCACCCATTGGACCGCCAAGCCCCATCTTAAATGGCGGCAGCATCTGCTTTAGGGCACCTCCCTTGGTGCTTAACACAATGCCGGTACGAAGCAGGCACACCCGCACGCCCACATCCTCGGCTTGCCGGGCGCAGGCTTCCCATGCGGCGCACAGATGCTGCGCAAAATCCTCGCTTGCAGGCAGCGTTTCTTCGGTAAAACGTTCAGAAAGAGAGGTGCCATAACACCCGATCGCCGAGCCGCTTATCAGTAGCGAGGGCTTCTTCTTGGCCTGCGCCATATAGGCCACCAGCGCCTCGGTGATCCCGATACGGCTGTGGTAGATGGCATCCTTTTTCTTCTGCGTCCAGCGCCCAGGGGAGAGCGGTTCTCCGGCCAGATTGATCACAATGTCGTAGCCTTCGCCCGCCTGGTCCAGGCTTTCTATCCACCGGATAGAGGAGGGTGGATGGTTGGCATGGGGGTGGGTCGCGTGGTAGCAACGCTTCGCGCGCGCCGCGTCACGGGTCAAGATTGTCAAGGCGTGGCCTTCTTGCAGCAGGACATCGCTCACCGCCTGCCCGATCAGCCCGGTCCCACCTGTGAGTAAAAACTGCATGCTATTTTTGCCTGTCTTTATAGGATCCATTACCGGCAGCATACCCGGCCACACCGACCGAGTCGAGGGTTGTGTGGCTGTTTCATTGGGGTGGAGAAATGTGGGTGTGTGCATGTAAAAAAAAACCGGTCTCTCGTGTGGAGAGAACCGGTTTTTTTTGACAGTCGAGTTAATATTCCCTCACATAGGGGGCGTGAAAATAAAAGTTCCCTATGTAACTGCTCAAAACTGGGTGGTGGACCACATAGGCGATGTGAAGCTGTTTAACTTCTCCGCTAAATCCATGCCACGTGCTTGGCCAGGGACAACCCACACCCATTTCGACGAAGGACGCAAAAGAGTTGAGATTTTCTGGATGCTCCATAAAAAAGACATTGCGTGGACATCGACTTCTCCATCTTCTCTTTTTTGCGTCTTCTTCCTCCTTCCATCTTCCGGATTCAAAGAACTTTACCGCTCTGCGGTACAGTTCATTAAGCGCTCGTGCAAGTTCTTCGGAGGCACCTTGGCACCTTAGCTGATATGCCTTTTTCAGAGCATCCAGGTGGGTTTGTGTTTCCTCGGAGACAGGCTTCGGAAGTTTTTGTTGCAGCGTGCGCACCGTGGTTTCCAAGTCTTCGACTCTCTTTTGCAGGAGAGCGATGATTTCTTTGTTGCTGGGTTTCTTCGACTTTGACATGTAGTTGCTCCTTCTTCGGAGTAGAGTCTCCCCAGGCGGCAAGGCGCGGGGATATATAAGGCAGGGTAAGAGTAGCGGATTGCTCTCTCTGTCAAGATTTATTAAGCAGTTGTTAGAGTTTAGTCGTGAGAGTTGAGTTACACGTGGTAGGTGCTTTTCTTTCATTGTCATTCCCGCGTAGGCGGGAATCTCTATTCCGGTTTCTTGAGGGTGTGGAGAGGGGGATTCCTGCGTTTGCCGGAATGACAGGGTTTTGTAGCGCTGGATACTGCGATTAAATCGCGGTATGACGGAGTTAACAACACCCCCTCCCTAACCCTCCCCCCTCAAAGGGGGAGGGGATAAAGGGGTTGCATGGGCACCTCTTTTCGGAGCGGGCGCCCCGCCCGCGAGTAGCGACCAAGGGGAGCGCAGGCTACGCGCCGCTTGAGCGATATTAAAAAAGAGGAGCAGGTGTAACCTGCGACTAGGGGCAACGCGACGCGGCACTCAAGCGCCGGCGGGGTCTTAAGGGGGCAGGCCCCTGCTTAGACGTAAGGATAGGAGGTGATCCCACGCACCCCCGGAGGGAAAAAAGCGGTTAGCTTTTCAGCTTTTCCTCTTTAAACAGCACATGCTTGCGCACCACCGGGTCGTATTTACGGAAGGAGAGCTTTTCCGGCTGCTTTTTCGGGTTACGCTTTTTTACGAGGTAAAAACCGGTTTTTGCCGTGCTCACCAGCTTCACCAGGATCGTATTTTTCTTCGCCATGATAGTCTCTCTTTGATTGTAGGCATGAAGGGGAGGCAACTATACGAAACTTTGGCCGCCTGTCAAGCAGGAAGAGGGGGGTGGGGGCAGTTGCATGGGTGCTTCCCGGAGTGAGGTACGCACGACTAGGAGCGAAGCGACGCTTAAGCCCATGCGAGGGC
>JANQHP010000104.1 GCA_028282625.1 Rickettsiales bacterium
TGCCATATTTTACCGTAAAGCACCGTTTCCAAATAGGCATCGTTGGCTTTTAAGGCGGCGTGGATAGGCTTGCTTTGCCGTGGCCTTGGTCTGGTCGGGTTTGGGGTAGGCAAAACGGACCACCACCGCGTCGCGCATCTCGCGATAGATCCTTAGGTCGCGCTTATGCATGGCGGGCTTGAGGCAAGACACCTCGTCGCGTAATGTTTCTATGGCGGTGCTGTCGTAGGTCATGAAGCTACGATAGGACCAAAAAAACGTGCCCGGAAGCCCCCCTGCGTTGTTTAAAAACATGCTTTTATATGGGGGCCTTTCGCCGTTTAGCGTGTGCCCTCGTTGCCATGCAAGTCCTCGTACCAGGGTGCGTCTTCTATCTTGATCTCGTTCCATTGTAACGCAAATGCGCCTGGATTTTCCTTTTTCATGCGCGCAATTTCCAATTCGATATGTGGCTGATAGCGTCCGAAGAAATGAAACATCATACCCCAATCATGCTTTGCCATGGGGGTTGCCTTTTCTTTTGCCTCTTTTTTGCGTGCAGCATGCAGCGCGTCCAGCTTCTCCATGAATTTCAATACATTGCCCATCATCCGCTGGTCACCTTTGAGCGCCTCGTTCACCATGCTCTTGATCAATGCCTGGCCTTTGGTGATTTTGCGGCTGACCGCACCTTCCTTGGCATCGATCTCTTGTTCCAACTCCTGAAGCAACTGCTCCAGGATGCTGGCCTCGTCGGCTTTTTCGGCCTCTTTCTTTTTGCTTGGCATGTTTTCTCTGCCTCATTTTGATATGAGGCTCTTATGTTAGGTGCAGATGCTCCCTTCAGGAAGGCATTTTAACGGCTTTTTCCGACCTATATTTCTTTGTAGAGCCGTGCATCACCATGGCGATGTTTTTAGCCGCAACCGATGAGCCTCCGCATAAGCCGCAATTGGAACAGGTCGTCACCCTACCACCTTCTTTAGAACCCGGGCAGAGTATCTCTTCTTCCGTGATCACCTCATCCACATGATCAATGGTACGAAATGTACGCACCCCTTTTGCCCAGGCATCTCTGGCCTCTGCTTCTGAGTCCGCAGAATACATATATGCCTCTGGATGAAAATCTGCCGTTTGAATGCCGGATTGATGGCTGTAGGCATTATAAAGCTTGGCCTGTGAAATCAAGCTTTCCCAAATAGTGAAAGGTACCGCCGCTGGGTCGCCGTAAGAACCAACACGTATCTTTTTATCCTGGCCCAACTGACGCAGCAACGCAGGCTCCCCTATTGCGGTATATCTGTTGTTCTTAAAAGCCTTCCAAACGCTCAGCGGATCACGCCAAACAATGACGTAACACCCTCGATTTTTAGCCGTTTTGGCCTTAGGGTTCTCCGTTATAGTGCCCTTTAAGGGGCAATGGCCACAGATAGAATAATCCTCACCTGTCTTGTTTGCTGTGACCGGATCAATATCGGAGCGCAAGATATAGGTTTGCATCATATTGCCGGTTTTTTTGTTCTGTGAATGTGGTAATGCAATCACAACAATGGGTTTGCCATCCAATAGAGATGGCCCATTATAAATAATATATCCCCTTGCCTTGGACAAACATCACCCTCGCAGTAGAGCAATCTATACGTGTATATGCAATTATTCTCCACATGTTCCAAGTTGAGTCAATGGGGATGTTTTTCTCCATAAAATGATTTTGTTTGCTATACATAGCCTATGAACCATACGCTTTTTGTCGACGAAAAACGTACCATTCAGATTACCTCCGGCGCGGTATTGCTGGAAGGGTATGCGTTGAATGATGCTGCAGAGATATTGGCTGCCGTACAGCAGATTGAAGCAGCCGCACCCTTCCGGCGCATGCTCACGCCGAATGGCCGTTACATGTCCGTTGCCATCACAAGTTGCGGCAACATGGGGTGGGTGTCCGATAGATCCGGCTACCGGTATCAAGCAACCGACCCTGAAACCGGCAAGCCATGGCCACAAATGCCAGCGATACTTTTAGACATAGGTGGGCAAGCAGCGAGTAAAGCCGGTTATGACGGATTCACTCCGGATGTCTGCATCATCAACCGCTACGAACCGGGCACCAAACTTTCCCTGCACTGTGATGGTGATGAAAAGAATTTTAGCCATCCAATCGTTTCAGTTTCCTTAGGCCTGTGCGCAACCTTCTTGTTTGGTGGCATGGAACGCCAAAACAAAGCCAAAAAGATCTTGCTCCATCACGGTGATGTTTTCGTCTTCGGTGGTGAATCCCGCCTTGTCTATCATGGCGTTGCGCCGTTGAAAGATGGCGAGCATCCACTTCTGGGCAGACGACGTATCAATCTCACCTTCAGGAAGGCACTTTAACGGCTTTTTCACCGGTGAATTTCTCCCAGCGATAAATCGCTGCGTTGACGAATTTAGATTCGTATTCGATGGCATAGGTGCATCGCCCCGTTTTCTCGGCTGCAATCATCAGACCAATATCGCTGGTGGAAAATCCAGCGATAATGTGTTCATAATTTTCTCGTTTTTGGACCATTAAAAGCCCTTGCGGGAAAGTCCGGAAGGGGTTCTGATCCTATGTATAGGGAGAATGGCCGATAAAATGGCTCCGCGGACAGGACTCGAACCTGTGACCAAGAGATTAACAGTCTCCTGCTCTACCAACTGAGCTACCGCGGAGCAGCGAAGCAGCAGGCGCTTATAACTAACGGAAAGCACGATCAGTGCAAGTAAAAATTCACGAAGTGCGACACGCTCCTGCGGCGCGAGCGATAGGAAAGCGACAGGTGGCTTGTTTTTTTCATATGTTTCATGGATGGTGCCGCGCCGTTTTATCCGCAACACCACCCTTTTTTCTTGACTTTGCAAGCGTGTGATTCATCATGTGCCACAGACTATTTTGAACGTGAAAAACCACTCAAAAGGAGCCTTGGATCATGCGTGCAAGATTTTGCCTTTGTTTCTTACTTCTCTGCGCGGTCGCCCACACGCTGGCCCCATGGGGCGGGCATGCGCAAACGCTGGATAGTGAGTTTAAAGATTGGGCGGTGTTCAGCCTGCAGCAGGACGGGCAGAAAGTGTGTTACATGACCAGTGCGACGACCAGAGAGTCGGGTAATTACAAGCGTCGCGGCAAGCCTTATCTGCTGGTGACCTATCGTGGCAGGGAAATTGCCGAGGTGAGTGTTTCCTCGGGTTATCCTTACAAAACAGGGAGTAAGGTGACGCTTAAAGTGGACGGACGTACCAATTTTCAGCTTTTTACCACCGATGAAACGCCTAAAATTGCCTGGGCCAAGGATAGTGCGGAAGATGCCTCGATTATTCAGCGCTTTATCAAAGGCAATCGGGTGACGGCCAAGGGTTATTCCAAACTTGGGACCTACTCCCTGGATACCTATTCCCTGCTTGGTTTTACCAAAGCATATAACCGCATGAAGACGCTCTGTAAGGGCTAATTGCGTTAAGCGTTTATGGGACGGCCCATGCGTCTGCTTGCGATGGATACGGCGTGGGGTGCCAGTTCTGCCGCCCTGATGGAGGATGGCACGCTGACCCACCATTTTATGGATCCAGCAACCCAGCAACAGGCGACCGGCCTGGTGCCGGCTATTGCAGATATGTTGGACGCAGCAGAGCAAAGGCTTGAGGCAATTGATGTGCTTGCCTGCACGGTAGGGCCTGGTAGCTTCACCGGGTTGCGGATTGGTATGGCGGCCGCACAAGGCATGGCGCTTGCCACCGATGCTCCGTTGCTTGGTGTGAGCACATTGGAATGTGTGGCACATGCTGTATTGGCGCAGCATCCTGAGATAGACCACGTGTTGGTGGTGCTGGATGCCCGGAGGAAGCAATATTATACCGAGCGCTTTACGCGAGCCGATGCAGAGGCGGTGCCTTATATGGCTTCTGGGGCGCGCCTCATAGCACATGCGGATATAGAAGGCTGGATTGCGGCGCAATGTGATTCTGGTCAGGCGGAGGAGGCGACTATGCTTGCAGGCAATGCACCGCAGGTAGCGGCCATGCAAGAGGATACTGCTCTGGCGTATAAGCCGATTACGCCTTCTGCGTTACATTGCGCGGAGGTGGCGCGCTGCTATCTTGCGACGCCGCAGGCAAGCTGGCCGGTTTTTGCGCCGTGTTATGTACGTGCGCCGGACGCGGTGCCGGCGGGGCCGGCTGCGATTGATCTGGATCGCTCGCACGGGTGATGCCTTCCCGTTTGATGGATGCTGCGACGCATCAGGCAGAAGCGTTGGCCGCACTTCATGCGGAGCATCACTACGAAGCCAGCACGCCTTGGAGTGCGACGAGTATTGCGACATTGCTGGCGTCAGAACATGGGTATGGCTGGGTGGTGGAAGGTGCTGGGGGCGCGGAGTGTGTGGCGATGCTTCTGGCGCGTATCGTGCATCCCACGCAAGCAGAAATGTTGGAGCTTTGCGTGGCGGAAACCCACCGCAGGCAAGGGATCGCCTCAAGGTTGCTCTTGCACGCTGAAGCGGCACTGGCGGCAACGGGAGTAGAGCATCTGGTGCTGGAAGTTTCCGCGGCAAACGAAGCGGCAATACACTGTTATGCCAAGCAGGGATTTGCATGCACGGGCAGAAGAAAGGGGTATTACCGGGCGGCGACTTCAGAAGATGCTGCCGATGCGCTCCTTATGGCAAAGGAATGCCGCTTGCGCGCAAGGTGATATCGATACGGTCTTTGGGCGCATGCGCGGCTGCCTCGCCTAGCGCTTGCACATGCAGGCGCGTTTTGGCAATGCCGGTACCGGTCAAATACGATCGTGCAAACAAGGCCCGCTGCAGTGCCAAACGCCTTGCGCCGCCATAGGGTCCATGCTGCAAGGTGGCATAGCTTTGCAAGGTGGCGTGCAGGGTGAGGTCTTTCTTGAGTGCTGCTGCGACTTCACCCAGGGTGGCTTTGGCCGAGTCAGAAAGCTCGTGCTCGCCTTTTTGAAATACGAGCTGGAAGGTGTCATAGGCACGAATGGGTGTTGGGGCACGCTTCTTTTTGGGCGTTTGCCACGGCAAGCCTTCGGCGGCTTCATCCACCTCACGGTGGGGTGCTTCGGTGGGTGTGCTGACATGCGATTCCAGATGCGTGGCGGTTTCCGCGTTAGATGCCTCTTCTGCGGCGGCGTGGGAAGCGGTGAGGCAGGCTGCAATGGTGCCAAGCAGGATAGACCAGCGGTGCCACGGGCGGGTCATCCTAGACACTGTTGTTACATAGGAAATTATTTTGTTGCTGACTACAATCGCTATCCACTGCGTCCTTATGCTTGACCATAGGCGCACGATGCGCTGCGCATCAATCCTTGTGGATAGCGATGTTAGTCGCAACCCGAAGGGCCATGGTTGATTTTGCCTAATAACGGCGAACATGTTCTCCAAAGATGCACCCACATCTCTGTCGAAAATCTTCTTGTTCTTAAACAAAATCAAACACATGGCAAAATATTCTCCTATTGAACAACAGTGTCTAGGATTCCTGCTTTCTGGTGACCTGGCGCAGCATGTCTTCCATATGCGGTGCGCCGGCGATAATTTCCTGCTTCTCCACCATCTTGGAGCCACCCGACCAATCGCTGACAAGGCCGCGTGCTTCGCGCACTAGGATGATGCCAGCGGCCATATCCCACGGGCGGCAGGGGCGGTCCCAAAACGCATCCAGCTTCCCAGCGGCCACATAGGCAAGCTCGAGCGCTGCGGCGCCAAAGATACGTTTGCAGTATGTTGCCTCTTTTGCCTCGAGCCTACTGCCATGCGCGATAAACGCGGGCTGGCCGGGCTTAGGCGAAGAAACCTGCAGGCGCTGCTGGTTTAAAAACGCACCTTTGCCTTTTTCTGCCCAAAACATCTCCTGCAAGATGGGCGCATAGACCAGCCCGGCGACAATCTCTTTCTGCCCGCTTGGCTTGGTTGCCTCCAGCGCAATGGAAATGCAAAAAAACGGAATGCCATGCATAAAATTGCTGGTGCCATCGAGCGGGTCTACAATCCAGCGATGGCGCGTATCCCGCCCTTCAATGATACCTTTTTCCTCACATAACACGCCAAAATCTGGACGTGCTTTTTGCAGATGCGAAAGGATACGTTCTTCAGCCTTGATATCGGCGGAGGTGACAAAATCCCCTAAGCCCTTGCTGGAGACTTGCAGTTTTTCCAGCTCGTTAAAGTCGCGCACCAGCTTGCGGCCTGCTGCAATGGCGGCCTCTTCCATGATCCGAATGAGCGGCGTCTGATGCATCAATTTCTTCCCTTCATTGCGCAGCGGGCGAGCCTAATCCTTGGCCCGTTCCACGTAAGACCCATCTTCGGTTTTGACCACGATGCGGTCGCCAACGCCAATGAAAGGTGGGACCATCACGCGGACGCCGTTTTCCATCACCGCGGGCTTGTTGGAGGAGGCAGCGGTTTGCCCCTTGACCACGGCTTCGGTTTCGCTGACGGCAAGCGTGACATGCTCCGGCAGGGTAATGCCGACAATGTCGCTGCTATCCTCTTCATCATAGGTTTCCACCATCAACTCCATGCCATCTTGCAGGTAGGCGTCCTGCTCGCCGATGAGGTCGAGCGAGATGGAAAGCTGCTCATAGCTTTCCTGGTTCATCACCGCAATGCTATCGCCCTCATGGTAGAGGTAGGTGTAGGCGGTTTGGGTGAGGCGGCACACTTCCACATCCTCCTTTGCAGCAAAACGCTCGTACATTTTGGTGCCATCTTTAAGGCCTTTGAGCTCCATCTGCTGAAAGGCGCCACCCTTGCCAGGCATCACATGTTGCATTTTGATCACGCGCCATAATTTCTTCTGGTGCTCGATCACGTTTCCGACGCGTACGGCATTTGCATTGACTTTCATCTTGAGGGGCCCTGCATGGTTGGGGTTGGTGGATGGGATGAGGAGCGCACCATAGCAGGGTCGCCTCCTGATGACAATGGGCAGGTCGTGCGAGGGTGGGGCATGTGCTTTTTGTGACTTAAGAGCATAATAAATCATTAATAATTCTTGACAGAGAGAGAGAGCAATCCGGTAGGCTTAATGCGTTGTATTGCGCCTTCTTTTAAGCAGAACGCGTGTTTTGTGGCACTAAAAGACCCGCCACAGACATCGTGAAATGGTAAAACTCCCGCTCGGGAGTGAGTCCCGCTGCTTGGAAGACCCAAGGCGTTGACGCAACGATCATACCAGCTGCCAGGCCTCCTCGGAGGTGTGGTGGTAACAAGGAGAAATCGATGAAAAAGCGAATCTTCCTGCTTGTGCTGGCGGCCCTTGGGTCGATGGCCTGGGCGGGGGAAGGCAAAGTCTCCCGAGAGACGCTGCTCCTGGATTCCTGGACTCTCCAGGAGAACGCAGAGCTTTCTTCGGAGGAACCGGGAAAAAAGAAGGCCAAGCTGATTGGCCCATCCTCCAAGCAAAGGGGGCATTACCGGATTCCCAAGCAAACCCTGGCCGCAATGTCCCCCGATGGAGAAGCCCTTGCGGTCTATATCGAGGCTGCGGGAAACAGGCCACACGTGAAGGTAGGGCGCGACTGGATCTTGCTCCGCTTCGATCTCTCCAAGGATGGTGTCGATTACGACCTCTACTTCGAGGGGGTGATCGGCGCGAGGCCACAGCAGTGGCGGCGAGGACCAGGTTGGCTGCAGCGAAGCCTGATCTTTGGTCAGTGGCCACCCCCTGGGTGGAACTCCGCCGCGGACAACATGCTGGGGTGGGAGGCCCAGTCAGCAGAAAAGAAAGAAGCGGCCTTACAATCCATGAAAGCCATGAATTCTGCTGAGAGGCGAGAATTCCTGGCAAGCTTTTCGTTGCCGCCTAACTGGCGGCATCTGCTGGCTGTATCGATGAATCTGAAGTACCGTGACTTGCGGCACTTCGGCAACTGCTCTGGGGCAAACTGCGTACCAGGAGGCGATCGCCCCCTGGCCAAGATCAGTGTGCCGCGGGGGCTTATTCCATACACATGGAAACGGGATACGGAACTGGGTGTCCCCGTTTTCATGTTCATTTCACGATCCAATACTCCACCACCATCTGAACTGATGTGGATGGAGTGAATCGAAGGCCCGCGTTCGCGGGCCTTCTTCTCGTTTAGGGCATGCGCCTGGTTGCGCCTTGTGGGTAAAGCGGCTATAAGCGTTGGAAACGTATTTTTTGACTTTTTTTGGCCGATATGGAACAGCATATTACCCCGATTACGAGAAGAAGGCCCGCGAACGCGGGCCTTCGATTCACTCCATCCACATCAGTTCAGATGGTGGTGGAGTATT
>JANQHP010000112.1 GCA_028282625.1 Rickettsiales bacterium
AATGGAAAGGATCAGGCTGAACAGCACCACGATATTCAGGGTAACCCCGAAGGTGGCGATCACGAGGATGCCAAATAAAAAGGCACCCGGAATGGAGAGCGCCACCAGGATGCCTGAGCGCAGACCAATCACGGCGACGACTACCAGCAACACTAGAATGACGGCCAGGAGCACGTTGTTTTCTAGGTCATGCACCATTTGTTTGATGTTATCGGACTGGTCTTGCGCATAGAGCACTTCCACGCCTTCGGGCCACACGCTGCGCGCTTCTTCTACCACGGCTTTGACGGCTGCAATGGTGGCGATGATATTTTCCCCGGTACGTTTGGAAACCTCCAGCACCAGCGCGGACTGACCGTTGACCCGGGCGATGGAGGTGCGATCGCGGAAACCTTTGCGGATGGTGGCAATGTCGCCGAGCCTGGTGACGGCATCGCCATCTATTTTAACCGGCAGGTTGCGGATGTCGCCGACATCTTCCAGCAGGCCCGGCACTTTGACGTCGTAGCGGCCTTTGCCGCTGTCCATTTGCCCGGCAGCGACCAGCAAATTATTGCCACGCACCTGCTCGATAATGGAAGAGGTGAGGCCATATTGCTCCAGCGTGAGCGGGTCTAAGATAATGTCGACGGTTTCTTCGCGCTCGCCGGCAATCTCGGCTTCCAGCACGCCCGGCAGCGCTTCAATACGGTCCTGCAAATCACGCGCGATGCGGAGCAGGGCACGTTCTGGCAGCCCACCCATGACGATGACATTGAGGACTGGAAAGCGGCTTAAATTGATTTCGTTGACGGTGGGCTCATCGGCTTCTTCGGGCAGCTCCGGCTTGGCCAAATCCACCTTTTCGCGTACATCGTTGAGGGCCTTGTCGCTATCAAACCCTGCCTCAAATTCCAACATGATGCTCGCATGGCCCTGACGTGCGGTGGCGCGCATCTCTTTTAAGCCTTCGATTGATTGCAGCTCTTTTTCCATCGGGCGGACCAAAAGCCGCTCCCCATCTTCGGGTGAAATGCCTTCGTGACTCAGCGAGACATAAATAAAAGGCAGCTGCACATCCGGGTCGCTCTCCTTGGGGATAGACTGATAGGTGAGCATGCCGGAAATGAGGATGAGCACCAGGATCATCATCACGGCGCGTCCACGATCCATGGCTGCTAGGATGAGGGAATGCATGGGTGCTTATCTCACGCAGATACTTAGGAAGCGTTTTCTTGCTTGGCTATGCCCTGCACACGATCCCCGGTGCGGGTCAGGCCTTGCCCAAGCGTGATCAGCCAGCCGCGCACGGGCAGGCCTTTGACCCATATGCCTGCCGAAGACTCATCCAGCAACGTTACCGGTATAAATTGTACGGTGCCCTCGGCGTTTTCTGCATCGGCATGTGTTTCATCTGGCTGGTACAGCTTGACACCAATCTCGCCTTTTTCGCCCAAAGCAAGATGGGCGGCAGAAAGCACATGTGCCTGGATGGTTTGAAGCGGGATGGTCAGGGTGGCGGTCATGCCGGAGGGGATATTTTGCGGCTTGGACACGGGCACGTGCACTTCAATACGAAAGGTACGCGTGGCGGGATTGGCGATCTTTCCGGCCAGGCTCACATAGCCGGCAAATATTCGTCCATCGGCAAGCTGGACGGTGGCTTCCATGCCTTTTTTCACGCTAGCGGCGTGTTTTTGATCCATCTCTGCGACCACCAGAAAAGGCGCGGTTTGGATCAGGGTGGCGACGGTGTTTTTGGGTGCTGGGTCACGTTCTTCGGCGCCACCAAGGGCAGGGCCCACCAGGTCGCCTTCATC
>JANQHP010000164.1 GCA_028282625.1 Rickettsiales bacterium
TTTGCCATAATGTGCTCATTACTTATAATCCTTGTCTCTATAGCCGGTCCAGCCCTGCCGCCAAATCCTGCTGCACATCTTCTACCGCCTCCAGCCCAAGATGCAAGCGGATGCAGCTACCCTCGGCCTTCCACGGCACGGCACTACGCACCTGCGCCGGATCAATCGGCAACATCAAGCTTTCATAGCCTCCCCAAGAAGCACCAATGCCAAAATATTGCATCTGGTCTGTCATTTTCGCCAACTGTTCCAGCGTATAATGCTGGTCCAGGACCACGGTAAACAGGCTCGGCGCGCCGTCAAACTGCTCCTTCCACAAGCCATGCTGCGGATGGCTTGCAAGTGCCGGGAAAAGCACCTGCTTCACTTTAGGATGGCTCTCCAGCCACGTCGCAATCACCATCGCACTTTGCTGATGCCGTGCCATCCGCGCGGCCAGCGAGCGCACCCCACGAAGCGCCAAATAACATCCATGCGGATTGGCCACCTGCCCACTATTGCGTTGATACGCACGCAAACGTTTTGCCACTTTCTCCTCGCGCGCAATCACCGCGCCCATCAGCACATCTGAGTGCCCAGAAAGATATTTTGTCACCGCCTGAATGACCACATCCACACCCTGCGCAAGCGGACGGTAGTAAAGCGGCGTGGCCCAGGAATTATCCAAGATCGTATATATCGCCTCACCGCTGCGCTCTTGATGCGCTTTAACCGCCGCCAAAATCGCTGGCACGTCCTGCACCTCAAAGGTCAGCGAGCCCGGACTTTCCAAAAACACCAGGCGGGTATTCTCCTTAAGAAGCAAAGCAATATCACCACCAATCAACGGATCGTAATAAGTTGTCTCCACACCCAAGCGTTTCAGCTCCTTATTGCAAAAGCGCCGCGTCGGGCCGTAAACCGTATCCACCACCAAAATATGATCGCCAGGCTTGAGTAGCGCCAACAGCACCAGCGTAATCGCGGAAAGCCCACTGCCCGTTAGCACGCAGTCCACGCCCCCCTCAAGCGAGGCTAGCGCCTCCTGCAGCGCAAAATGCGTCGGCGTACCGCCCGTGCCATAGCTAAAATCCGCACTCTGCGCTTCCTCCGTCGCAGGGTAATAGGCTTGGCCTTTTTCTGCCTCCAAATAGCTTGCAAGCGTAGGAAACACCACCGTCGAGGTCTGGTAAATCGGTACATTCACCATGCCGCTATGCTTGGCAGGGTCCTTCCCTTTACAGACGAGTTCCGTTTCTTTTTGCATGATCTATCTATCACCCAACCTATCGTTTTTTAGCGTGCGTGCCTCCCCGACGCTTAAAACGATCGCCAGGAAAGCCCTACCACAATATGCGTAATATGCCCCTTTTCCTTCCCAAAAGGCAAGGCACACATGCGATATTTTACCACTTTGCTCTCATGGCTCACAAATTGACCGCCGCTTTGTATCGGCTCTTCTGCCTGCAAACATGCGTCCAATTGCTTTAAAACCGAAATACCATGGAGACTGCGAATGCGCGAGCTCACCGTCTTACCCACCATGTTTTTTCCCATCGCCCCCTGCAATTCTCTGCCCATATGCGTATAGGTATACATAATGGCACTTTTGGAGCTGCGCACGCGCCCTTCTATCCGCACACAAAAACAAAAATCCCACAAATCGGCCACGGCCTCATTGCTAAATTTATGAATAGGAGGAACAGCCTTATCGCCTTGTATGCGTTTCCAATAAGATAGCAGCCGGTTGACTAGCCGTCGTTCGGAAACACTCCGCTCACGCATGTCCTTTACCTTTCTTTACTTGCCAGATGAAAGCATTTTGTTCATTATCCCACACCAATCGTATGGGAGAAAATGTTTTATCTTCATCTCCAGTGAGGCTGGAGTGAAGAGCGACCAAAAATTTTTACCACCATATAGTGTATCCACCTCAAAACGTACACCAAAAAATAAGGATAGAACAAGATGAACCACTCCCCAAACGACTACCAAGTTGCCGATATCCATTTGGCCGATGAGGGCCGCCGTGCGATCAATCTGGCCGAAACCGAAATGCCCGGCCTCATGGCCCTGCGCGCGGAATATGGCGCGTCCAAACCACTTCAAGGTGCCAACATCATTGGCTGCCTCCACATGACGGTAGAAACCGCCGTACTCATTGAAACACTCGTGGAACTGGGCGCAAGCATTCGTTGGAGCTCCTGCAATATCTACTCCACGCACGACCCTGCCGCCGCTGCCATTGCCAAAGCCGGCATTCCAGTTTTTGCCTGGAAGGGGGAAACCGAAGAGGAATACGAAGCTTGCATCCGCCACACGATTGAAGCCGATGGCTGGGAGCCCAACATGCTGCTCGATGATGGCGGGGATCTCACCCGCATGGTACATGAAGACTATCCCCATCTGCTGCCACAACTTCGCGGTGTATCAGAAGAAACCACCACCGGCGTGCACCAGCTCAATGTCATGGAAAAAGAAGGCAAGCTCGGCATCCCAGCCATCAATGTGAACGATTCGGTCACCAAATCCAAATTCGATAATCTGTATGGCTGCCGTGAAAGTCTGCTGGATGGCTTAAAGCGTGCCACCGATGTGATGATTGCCGGCAAAGTCACCATTGTCGCAGGTTATGGTGATGTGGGCAAAGGCTGTGCTGCGGCACTACGCGGTCAGGGCGCACGTGTCATCGTGACTGAAATCGACCCCATCAACGCCCTGCAAGCCTCCATGGAAGGCTATGCCGTTAAGCGCATGGAAGATGCGATTGGCGAAGCCGACATTGTCGTTACGGCGACCGGCAACCGCGACATTGTCACCATCGAGCACATGCACGCGATGAAAGACCGTTCCATCCTTTGTAATATTGGCCATTTTGATACCGAAATCCAGATTGCAGCCCTTGGCAACATGAGCTGGGAAGAGATCAAGCCGCAAGTGGAGGAAGTCACCTTCCCTGATGGCAAGCGCCTGATTGTGCTGGCACGCGGACGTTTGGTCAATCTTGGATGTGCCACTGGTCACCCGGCCTTCGTGATGAGTGCTTCCTTCACCAACCAGGTGATGGCACAAATCGAGTTGTGGCAACACCACACAAAATACGAAAAGAAGGTCTATGTGCTGCCGAAAAAGCTGGATGAAAAAGTGGCCCGTCTTCATCTGGAAAAACTGGGTGTAGAACTCACAGAGCTGAGTGCCGAACAGGCCTCCTACATTGGCGTCGATGTGGCAGGCCCCTACAAGCCAGATACCTACCGCTACTAGCGGACCCCAGGCCCTGCGCGCAGCATGAAGGAACTCCTCTACCACACATCACCGCTGGTGCTCTTTGGCTTTGCCATTGCACTGGCGGTGCTAGTGCTTTTTTGGCTCTTATGGCGGATCCAACATGTATCCCGCCAGATGGACCGGCACCACGAAAAAGCGGGAAGAACCACCTTATACCATAGTTTTTTTTCCTCCCTTCCCTTTCCGGTGTGGCTGCGCAACAACGACATGCAAATCATCTACGCCAATAGTGCCTACCACACAATTGTGGAAGAGGATGTGACCGCGCAGCCAACCGTTACCCTGCCCGAACTTGCCAATAGCGTCCTCCCTTTGGCGCAGAAAGCCTTATCACACAACGAAACACAACAACTACGCAGCCACGTGGTGGTGAACGGAAAGCGTCGCTATTTTGAGCTCTATGAAATGCCGCTCTTCTACCAGGATCAATATGGCACGCTTGGCATGGCGCACGACATCAGCGAGATCGAAGAAGTGGAGCACATGCTCAAAGAATACCAGCACGTGCAATCTGACCTGGTGGAAAACGCCGCTTCGGCCATCGCCATCTTCAATGCCGATACCACGCTGCGCTTTTGCAATCGCTCCTACATCAATCTTTGGAAGCTGGATGAACGCTGGCTTGCCATTAAGCCTACCTATAGCGAAATATTGGAAGTACTGCGCGAAAAAAGGAAGCTACCCGAACAGGCGGATTTTCGGCAATTTAAAAAAGAGGAGCTTGCCGCTTTTACCAACCAAACCGTCAAGCAGGAGGCCTATTACTACCTGCCCGATGGCAAAGTCCTCCGCGTGATCAGCATTCCCCATGCCGGAGGTGGCCTGCTCTTCTCCTATGAAGATATGACCGACCAAATTGCCCTGGAACGCTCCTACAACACGCTACTTTCTGTGAAAAAATTTACGCTGGATAATCTCTTTGAGGCCGTCGCGGTGTTTGGTGAAGATGGTAGGCTGAGCCTAAGCAATCCGGTCTATGCCCATATGTGGCATATTGAAGAGTCCATGCTTGCGGCAGAACCGCATATTTCAGACCTATTGGAACGCACCAAACACCTCTATGGCGACACCCAAACATGGCAGACCTACCAGGAAACGGTGCTGCACTCCATGCAATCACGAAACAATATCACACAGCGCATCACACGTAGCGACGGTGTCGTGCTGGAACATGCCATTATCTCCTTACCCGATGGTAGCACCCTCATGGTGTATATCGATATCACCGACAGCATGCGCGTGGAAGAATCCCTGCGTGCGGAGAAAAAAGCGCTGGAAGAAGCCGATAGTATCAAAACCAACTTTATCTCCAGCATTTCCTATGAACTGCGCTCGCCACTCACCTCCATTCACGGCTTCACCGAAATGCTGCTTCAGCGCTATGTCGGAGAGATCAACCCAAAGCAGGAGGAATATCTCTCCGATATTTTGAGCTCGTCTAAAACACTCTCCAAGCTTATTGACCGCATCATCGACCTGGCATCAATTGAGGCTGGACATAATAATCTCCTGCTGGAAACACACGACATCACCAGCCTGCTTATCAATGTATCAAAGCATGTTACCGCGCACCACCATATTAATCTTGACCCCTCCCTACCCAAAGAGCCTATCATGGCAGAGGTGGATAGCAACCGCCTGTTCCACACCTTCGAGCAACTCATCCTCAACGCCATCCGCTGTAGCACCGAGCCCGAAAAGATTGCGCTGTCTTGTGAAGCAAGTCCACAAGGAGACTATACCGTGGCCATCACCTATCCCACCAAGGAAAATGAGCCCATCCCAAGCTCCTTATTTGATTATACCCACACACAAGACTTCTCCGGCACCGAGTTAGGGCTTTATATTGCACAGCGTATCATTCACCTGCATGGTGGCAACATCACCTTAGAAAGCCAACAAGCCTCCGAAGTAAGCATTATATGCACGCTTCCTCTTCAAACACTCGCGTCTTAAACCACTCCATCACCCCCATGTGCCAAGCTCCTTTGCGCCTACCGCTACCAAGCCCAGCCTACACCAAGTCCGTAGCGGCTGCCATCGCAACACAGTGCCTTCCAGGGGATATGCTCTTGCTCTATGGAGAAATCGGTAGTGGCAAAACCACGTTTGCCCAAGGGTTTATCCAGCATTTCTTTGAAGCGCC
>JANQHP010000185.1 GCA_028282625.1 Rickettsiales bacterium
AATGACGATATAAGCAGACTGGATCCCGCGGTCGAGCCGCGGGATGACGGGGGACGGAGGCTGCATGGGACTTCTCCGGAGCGGGCACGCTGCCCGCTCCTTAAGAGCAATGCGACGCCGCGCACGTGCGCCGGCGGGGGCTTTCTTTAAGTCCGCGAGTAGCGACCAAGCGGGAGCTTTAGCCTTAGTGGCGCTTGAGCGTTATATTAAAGGGAAAAGGCGCAGCAGATGCCGCGCCTTTCCTCATTCTGTGGGACTTTCGTCTTATTGTGTAAGCCTTCTTAGCTTCCATGCGCACCATGGACATGCTCGTTTATGGCGATATTTGCCCGAAAGAATCCATATTTTTGCTTTCCAGGGGCGCTTTTTTTGGGCATAGCAGAGCTTGCCTGCAATTCTGACCCCGCAAGAGACCTTGAGGGCCTTCTTGCGCTTTTCTTCGGGAGTTAAAGGCTTTTTCTCCACATGTCACCTCCTTCACGATGGTGGTGGTCACCTTGCGGTGCCACTGATTCACGGTGAAACAAGCTGGAATTGATTCAAAATGAACCATGAAACAGAGTAAGCCTATCAAATTGCTCTCTCTCTGTCAAGAAATATTAAGTGATAATTAGAACCTAAGGTGGAGGGAGAGAGAAAAGCTGCACGCCTAGCGCAACTTCCCATCGCCCGCCAGCAGCGGGCCAAGCGGTGTGCCACCCAGCAGATGCACATGAAAATGCGGGACGGTCTGGTGGGCATCCTGGCCGTGGTTGGTAATGAGGCGATAGCCTGTTTCTTCTAAGCTACGTTTTTTTGCCACTTCTCCCACCGCCTGGAAAAACGCCTGCTGTTCAGCCGCACTGGCGTTGGCCGAAAAATCGGCAAAAGAGCGGTAGGGCGCTTTGGGGATGATCAGCACATGCACCGGGGCTGCTTTGTTGACATCTTCAAATGCCAGCACATGGTCGTTTTCATGCACCATCATGGCCGGGATCTCCTTGCGCAGGATGCGCGCGAAGATGTTGTTTGGGTCGTAGGGCTCCATGCAAAGGGTTCCTTTATGCTTGAGATTTTGTGTGTTAGAGCCTAAAACGAGCCCAACCAAAGCGCAAGTGCCAAAGCACAAGTAGATTTGGCTTTTTAAAGGAGGTACTATGTCACGCATCCCGATTCGTACGGCGCTGATTTCCGTTTCCGATAAAACCGGCATGGTAGAGTTCGCCACGTTTTTAAGCGAGCGGGGTATCCAGCTGCTTTCGACCGGTGGTACGGCGAAAACGCTCCGCGAGGCTGGGCTTGAGGTCAAAGATGTGTCGGAGTTGACCGGCTTTCCTGAAATGATGGATGGGCGGGTGAAAACCCTGCACCCAAATGTGCATGGCGGCTTGCTGGCAAGGCGTGATGTGGATGCGCATCGGGAGGCGATGCGCGACCATAACATCGGCGAGATTGATCTGTTGGTGATTAATCTTTATCCGTTTGAAGAGGCGGTGGCAAAAGGCGCGGATGTGGCGACTTGCATCGAAAATATCGATATTGGTGGGCCGGCCATGATTCGCTCGGCGGCGAAAAATCACGATTTTGTGAGTGTGATCACCAGCCCGGCCGATTATGCAGAAGTGACGCAGTGCATGAAGGAACATGATGGTGCCACGACGCTGGAGCTGCGCCAGCATTTGGCGCTTCAAGCGTTCACCTGCACGGCGCGATACGATACGGCGATCAGTGATTGGATGTCGCAACAAGCGGCGGATGAAGAGGTGTTTCCACCCGCGCTGGATGTGACCGCCCATTTGAAACAGGTGCTGCGTTATGGCGAAAATCCGCATCAATCCGCGGCCCTTTATACCGATGGTAGTGTTGCACCCTCCATTGCTACGGCGAGCCAACTGCAAGGCAAGGAGCTGAGCTACAACAACATCGCCGATACGGACGCGGCGCTGGAATTGGTGAGTGAATTTCGCGCGCCGGCGGCAGCGATCATCAAGCACGCCAATCCGTGCGGCGTGGCGGTGGGTGGGACACTGGAGGAAGCGTTTGCGCGCGCGCTTTCTTGCGATCCGGTGAGTGCGTTTGGCGGGATTATCGCCTTTAATCAGGCAGTGAGCCAAGCCGTGGCCGAAAAAATTGGTAAGCTCTTTGTGGAAGTGATCATCGCGCCGGAGATTGAAGCAGGCGCGCGCGAGATCTTTGCCAAAAAGAAGAATCTGCGCTTGCTGGAAACCGGTGCCATGCCGGATGCCAGCAGCAAGCGCATGCTGATCAAATCGGTCGGTGGCGGGTTTTTGCTACAGCAGCGCGACCATCACGTGTTGGATGAAACAGCGCTCAAAGTGGTGACCAAGCGCCAGCCGAGCGAGGCCGAGATGCAAGATCTGCGCTTTGCCTTTACGGTGTGCAAACATGTGAAATCCAACGCGATTGTGTTGGTGAAAGATGTAGCGACGATCGGTATTGGGGCAGGGCAAATGAGCCGGGTGGATTCGGCGCGCGTGGCGGCGCATAAGGCGGAACATACGGCGACTTCGGTGGCAAATGCGCGTGGTGCCGTGGTGGCTTCCGATGCATTTTTCCCCTTTGCGGACGGGGTGGAATCGGTCGCCGAACATGGTGTGCGCGCGGTGATTCAGCCAGGCGGTTCAATCCGCGACGAAGAAGTGATTGAAGCCGCCGATGCCCATGACATCGCCATGGTCTTCACCGGCATGCGGCATTTTCGGCATTAGGTGTTGGAGTGGTAGGTACTCTGTCATCCCGTGGCCCATCCGCCTCCGCACGCCCTTGGCCGAAAGCTAAAAGGGCCGCTGCGGCGCGACTAAAGACCGCGAGATCCAGCGCTGTCATTCCTGCGAACGCAGGAATCTCTCTTGCAACGTTTAAAGGTTTGGATAGAGAGATTCCCGCCTAAAGCGGGAATGACGTAGTATATAGTGAGCCCCCTCTCCCCTACGCTAAAGCTCAAGGGTTAAGGCCCCATTTTTATAAAAAACACCCCCTCCCTAACCCTCCCCCCTTAAAGGGGGAGGGAATTTAGGTGGTGACATGGGTACCTCCCCGGAGTGGGCTTATTTTAAGCCCGCGACTAGGAGCGAAGCGACGCTTAAGCCCATGCGAGGGTGGGGTTGCAGGGGCAAGGCCCCTGCTTATATAAAGAACACCCCCATCCGCCTACGCTAAAGCTACGGAGCATTAATGCGTGAGGAGTTCTTCCCCGGTTTTGGGTTCGGTCGCAAGCGCCAGATCTTTTTCCACCTCTTCAAAAGGTAGTGGCGTGAGGGTGCCTGAAAGGGTGTGGCTTAAGACCTCATCCACCGTGGTGACGGGGATAATCTCCAGTTGTTTTTTGACATTGGCAGGAATTTCCTGCAGGTCTTTCACGTTCTTTTCTGGAATCAACACAGTCTTGATGTTGCCGCGCAAGGCCGCCAGCAATTTTTCTTTGAGGCCACCGATGGGCATGACGCGCCCGCGCAGGGAAATCTCTCCGGTCATGGCCACGGTACGCTTGACCGGCACGCCGGTAAAGGCGGAGACAATCGTGGTGCATATGGCCGCGCCAGCCGAAGGGCCATCTTTGGGAATGGCGCCTTCTGGCACATGGATATGGATGTCGCGCTGGTGGTAGTCGGCCTTGCGGAGGCCA
>JANQHP010000193.1 GCA_028282625.1 Rickettsiales bacterium
CCGCCTCGGCCAATTGCGCCGGCTCATGGGGGTCCAGCTGGTCCGGCCTTCCGGTCGCCACGTTGCAAAAAGCACAAGCACGCGTACACACCGCGCCCAAAATCATCATCGTGGCATGCTTTTTCTCCCAGCATTCCCCGATATTCGGGCAGGCGGCCTCTTCGCACACCGTATGCAGCTTGTGCGACTTCACCAGCGCCTGTGTTTCTTGAAAGCCTTGCGATTGCGGTGCCTTCACCCGGATCCAGTCCGGACGCGGCGGAGGCGGCACCGGCGTATTTTTGGCCTTCTCCGGGTGTCGCAAACGACGCGCATTCAGGGTATGAATATCAGACATACCACCAGACTACGCCAAAAACGCCGCAAGGGCAAGCTGTGCTCTAAAAGGAGGCACCCACGTACCCTCGTTTTATCCATCATCTAGCATCCGTCATCCTGCAACTAACTAGCATCCGTCATCCCGCGACACCGATCGCGGGATCCAGCGCAACGAACCCTGTCATTCCCGAGAGGCTGTAAAGCCGAGTCGGGAATCTCCGTTGCAGTTTCTTGAGGATGTCGAGAGAGGGATTCCTGCCTAAAGCAGGAATGACAACAGAAGAGAAGTGCATGGGCACCTCCCCGGAGCGGGCATCCTGCCCGCGACTAGGAGCGAAGCGACGCGACGCGGCGCACGTGCGCCGGCGGGGGATCTAAAGGGGTCTAAGACCCCCTTTCTTATGAAACAACATCCCCTCTAAACCGTCACCACTGCACCCCCGCGCGCAGGCTCTTTTTCACCCATCGCAGAAACCTCGCTACGCGCCTTGCCGGTGCCCGATTCCGGCGTGCTCCCTTTGCCATAATTTGCCTCTAGCGCCGTATAAAGCGCCTCCAACTCTTGTGGATAGTCGGTTATCACGCCTGTTTCGGCCTGGTTTTCGACCCCACGCAGCACCTTAAAAGCCGCGTGCCACTGCTTCGTATTTTTAGAAGGATAGGTTTCATTTTTGGTCCATACACGCACACCCACACCATATTCGTTGGCCGCCCCTACCACCTGCATATCCAGCCCTTCCAACGGTACATGCAACGCCACGCAATATGGCTCCTTTGCTAACTCAGCAACATCTGTTGCAGAAAACGCACGATAAGGCGCACCCTCCGGATCAAGCGGATCCACCGGCTTGCCTGCATCCTCTTTAGAAACAAAAAGCGGCGCCAAGCGCACAGGAACGTAAAGAGGCTTTCGCTCCCGCTCTCCACAATCCAAAGGCTCTCTCTCTTTCGCATCGGCTGTTCGCAACCGATCGACCGCTTCAAAAAGCGCAGCATGGTTAAAATGCGAGAGAACCACCTGCGCAGGCTTGACCCAGCCATGATCCATCGCCTCGGTCAATATATCCACCACCGGCGCGTTACTGGCCGACTTGATCTCAATGTTCCATTCCTGGTCTTTAGAACGAGGTGCTAGCTTGCGTAGCGTGTCATAAAGCGTCTCCGGCAAAGGCTGTTTGAGCTCGGCACAATGCGCCAACACCTCCTCATAGGTCGACGTTTCAACGTAGCGCGCACTCACCTCCTTACCGGCAGGCAGCACGTTATCATGCATCATGATCGGCACGCCGTCCTTTGTCACCCGCACGTCGCACTCCACCCCACAGGTCGCTGGGTCCAAAAACGCCGCTTCAAGCGCAGCCAGGCTGTTGTCCTCTTGATGCTGGCTTTGCTCGGTCAAGCGTCCACGATGTGACCAAATCTTCATATTCCACCTCTTTGAGAAACCGGGAAGGCACTCCCCTACCGACCCTGTGCCAGTCTAGCATAAAATGGCGTAAAATGGTACAGCAAGATGTGGGGTCCGATCAAAGAAACATCAAAGGAGTTTGGCTGCAGTGTCTACACACTCGGCGTGTTGTCGTCCCCTTTGCTCATCGCTTCAGGATTATAGGCGGCCACAGCACTGAGTGCTGCTCCCACGCCGCCCATACCCGGCATAGAAGAATGTGACAGCGCAACGGAGGCGGCCTGGACTTGTTGTCTATCCTCTGGCGAGAGCGACGCAATGTTGTTCTGATTCTGCGTATTCTGATCCAGCACGCTATCCATGACGCCATGTAGCATATCTTGCGCCTGCTGCTGGAAGCCAGCTACCATCTCTTCTAATTGTTGCAACGCTTCCGGATTCTTATCGAAATAAGACTTCAACATCTCTGAAACAGACTGGACCACGATATTTCCAAGCGGGCCAAAATCCTGTTCGGAGAAGTTATCGATCCACCGAATGATATCGGAATTCTGAACTTGAAGCTCCTTCGCTTTGGCTGCCACCTGCTGCTGCTGCTGCAAGAACACATCCTGCGGGCTTAGATCACTGTATTTGGTTTGTTGTTGCATTAAGGTGATCTGGCCCGTCAACGCTTCCAGACCATCTGCCGTCAATGGGTTCTGGTCAAAAATCTTCTGCACATCGCTCCGGGAAGCCTCCACTTTACTGGCCACAAAAGAAGCAAGTTGCTCCTCAACATCCCCCACGGTCAGGGGACCATCCTTGCCTTGCAGCTCTTTCCTGGCAAAATACGTACCTGCTAAATCTGCCATGAATGCATTGTTTTGTTCTTTGCCTTCTGGGATTTTTAGCCCTTGACTCTCTGCAATTGCTATCATCGTGCCACGCACTCCCGCGAGGGCTTCCGGGCTTTCTTGTTCCAGATAGTCAAAGGCGTTTTCGAGCTTATAAGCAGCAATCGCGGCGGCCTGCGATGTTTTTGACTCAGCATCGCCGATCAGCTGGGTCCCATTTACATCCTGTTTCACCCCTTCGGTCTGGAGCCATTCCTCTGTGCTCTTACCAAAGGTTTTGCCAAAAAACCCGCGCTGATCCACAATACCGGCATTGGCAAATTGCTGCTCCATATTGGCCACACGCTCTTGCTGCAAATCCTTGACCGTGCCAAGACTCAGCGCGTCCATATTGCCCGGCAGGGAGCCGCTTCTGCTCTGCTGCGCCCGGTTTCGCATCTCCGCTTGCATCGCCTCACGCTCAGCCTCGTCAAGTCCCGTTAGCGGACCTTTACCCTCACGTGCTTGCACCAGCGCCTGCCCAAGCTCCTGGACATCCATTGCACGCAGCGCCGCAATCGACTGCTCGCGGTTCATAGGTTCCATGTTGGTCTCGGTTGCCATATTTCGGTCCTTTTCTCTTATTTTCCTACTTTACCACATGCTTTCTTAACAAGAGATTAAACAAACCGTATTTTCGTGGGCTCACATGGCCTTTCATGCAAAACAGGGCATCAGCTTCTTCTTTTCGCCGTGTGTTTGAAGCTTGTACGCCTGCCCCAGCATCACCGGCCAGTTCCGCGCCCCATGCCCCACACCTGGCAGACGAAAGACCGGCACCGGGCAGGCGGCGATAAAACGCTGAAGTGCGGCCTGCACCAGCGCCGGGTCCGCCTCCAGCTTGTCATAGATCATCTCCCCAAGCAGCACAGCGCGCGCGTTTTTTAGCAGCGGCGTGTGCAGCAGCTGCGTAAACAGGCGATCCAGCGCATAAGGCGCTTCATCCAGTTCTTCGAGCAGCAGAAAATGATTCTGCCAATCAGGCTGCCAGGGCGTGGCAAGCAGATGCTGCAGGATCGAGAGATTGCCACCATGGATCGGTGCTTTATGTTCCATGTTCAGTGTGCCGGATGTTTGATTCATATCCTCCAGCGTAATATCGGGCCACTCGCCGGTTTTAAGGCCATGCCAGAGCGCGGTGATGTCGTCGGAATCCGGGCGCTTGAGCGCTTCGGCCAGCACCGGCGCATGCAGGCACTGCACCTGCTCGCACTCCCCCAAAAACGCATGCAGTGCGGTGATATCACTATACCCCACCAGCAGCTTGGGCGCGGTGGGGGCAGGCATCTGCTCCAAAAGCGGCAGCAGCCGTGTGCAGCCATAGCCTCCACGGATCGCCCACACAATGGCGGGTTCTTCCAGCTGCAAGGCATGTTGCAGATGCGCCGCGCGCAGGGCATCGGAAGCCGCGCAAAAAGGGTCGTCTTCCTGCAGATGGTCTGGCACGTAAGGCGTCAAACCCTTTGCCTTGAGCGCCTCCACTGCTTTGTGGACCACACGTGCTGGCACCGGGTAAGAAGGTGCCAGCACCACCACGGTCCGACCGTAAAAAAAGCCGCTATCCATGGCTTTTTCCTTGCGCCTGTTGTGCCAAAAAGGCGGCCATAAACGCGTCCAGATCGCCATCAAGCACCGCCGCAGTATTGCCGGTTTCCTCCCCCGTACGCAGATCTTTGACCATCTGGTAAGGGTGGAGCACATACGAGCGAATCTGGTTTCCCCAGCTATTGTCGCTCTTGCCGGCATTTTCTGCTTGTGCGGCTTGTTCTTTCTCACGCAACGCCTGTTCATAAAGCCGCGCACGGAGCATCTCCATCGCTTCGGCGCGATTGCGGTGTTGCGAGCGGTTGTTCTGGCACTGCACCACAATACCCGTCGGCTGATGGGTGATGCGAATCGCGCTATCGGTCGTGTTCACATGCTGCCCGCCGGCACCTGAGGAGCGAAACGTATCCACCCGCAAATCTTTTTCCTCAATCTCGATAGCGATTTCCTCGTCCACCACCGGATACACCCAAACGCTCGCGAAGCTAGTATGCCGCCGGTTTGCGCTATCAAAGGGTGAGAGCCGCACCAGGCGGTGTACGCCGCTTTCGCTGCGTGCCCAGCCATACGCATACTCGCCTTTGCATTTGAAGGTCGTACCGCGGATGCCCGCTTCCTCGCCGGGCGTTTGGTCCACCATTTCGGTCGCAAAACTATGCTTTTCGGCCCAGCGCAAATACATACGCAGCAGCATCTCAGCCCAGTCGCAGCTTTCGGTACCGCCCGCCCCGGCATGAATCTCCACAAAGCAAGCATTGCCATCGGCTTCGCCGGTAAAAAGGCTCTCCGTCTTGAGGCGCTCGCAGCGCAAAACCAGCTGCTTCGCACCCTCTTCCACCTCGCGCAACGTCGCGGTATCCTGCTCCTCTTCGGCCAGCACCAAAAGGGTCGCGCAATCTTCCAACTCCCCTTCCACCTCATCGATCGAAGTAAGCCGTTGCTCCAGCGAAGTTTTTTCTTTTAAAAGCGCTTGCGCCTGCTCGGGCCGGTCCCATAAATCCGGTGCGGCCACCTCCGCCTCCAACACCTGCAAACGTGCGTGCAAGGCGTCCAAGTCAAAGACACCTCCGAACGGTCTCTAACAGCCCTTGCGCCTGGTGCAAATGGTCACGAACAGAAGACATAACCCGTCAAGATTAACCGGCCACCCCAAGCTTGTAAATAAAAACGGCCTCCATGCCTATGCGGCGCGTTTTGGACGATGCGGCAAGCGTGAGACCCTAAGAAGCGCGCGTATACAAAGCAGCTCCACAGGCCTGCCGGATTTTTTGCAATCGATCTCCGTCTGGTAAAGCGTCAAAAGTGCTTGATCCAGTGCCCCTGGCTTGGCGTGCCACCTTTTTGCCTGCTCCGCCAGGCTGCGTTGCAGCTTAAAAAACACCGGTGGCTTTAAGCCCTTCACCGCCATATCGGCACTGCTGCCCGTGTCCATCGCATGTGAAACCTCCTGCACGCGACGCATATGCCGGTACACCGCCCGCAAGATCGCAACGGGCGGCAAATGCTGCTCCAGCGCCTGCCTTGCCCCATCCTGCACCCCTAGCAAGTCCCCACGCGCCACCGCCATCGCCACATGCTCCAACGAAGACTCACTGCCATCGCTGAGGCATTGATCGGCCATCTCCAGGCTGATATGCGTCTGATCACCCGCATAAAGCGCTAACTTCTCAACGGCTTGCTGCAACTGACCTCGATCCCCACCCATGCGCGCCGCCATTAAATTTAGCGCGTCCCTATCTGCGCGGAAGCCCTTTGCGGCCAAGGCCTGCTCCCCGCGGCGTGCCAGCGCCTGACCTTCTTCCGCGTAGCAGCCAATCGAGGCGGCAAAGGCGGATTTTTCACACCATTGCCGCAGGCGCGAGCTGGTGGGGAGCTCTCCGGCCGTCATCAACACAAAGCACCCGCTTGCAGCCGCTTCACCCGCCTGATCCAGCATCTTCCCAATCGAAGTGCCAAGCCCTGCCGGCATGTTCCGCAGCCAGATGAGCCGCCTGCCGCCAAGCCCAATCGCAGACATCTCATCGGCGAGCACCGCCGTATCCTCTTGCAACCGTGCCGCCGAAATCTCTACCACCGCAAAAGGGTCCTGCACATCAGGCACAATGCGCGCGGCAAGTGCGGCCGCACGTTCGCTCACCTGGCCACTATCGGGGCCATAAAGCAGGCAGGCCAAATGCTTGCTTGCCTCATCGTGTAAAAAACGTTCGGCATGGGCTGGGGTAATTTTCACGCGTGCGCTGTCAACGAAGCGTCATTTTTTATAGATTGGCACGGCTAAGCAGGTGACGATGCAGATCATCCGCCAAATTGCGTGCCAGGCGACGCACCGTATCCTCCTGCGCGGAGAAGGTCGCAAAATCGGAACTGCTATCGGCTTCCACGCTACCGCTTAACCGACGCACCCCCTGATGCAGCACGGCATTATCCGCGCCGCGCACCGTATAATGCGCAATCAGCTGCACGTTATAACGCGTCACCTCGCGGTCATCCTCAATCCCGACCGGGGTTTGCTTGACTTCCAGCTCCACGGAAAGAGTCTGGTTCGAGCCTCCTGCAAGGCGCGCTTGCAGCCTTTCGGCAAATTTACGCGCGGCAACCGCGTAGGTTTGGTCTTTGGCCACCACGTCGGCCAGCACCAAATGCAACGGGGAGCCCTGCCCGTTTTGCGAAAGCACAGGCGAAAAACCGCAGGCAGAAAGCACCAGCACCGCCAGAATAAACACTGTTCCAAGAATATTAAGCCGCCACCACATTGATAATCCTATTGGGTACGATGATCACTTTACGAACCTGCTTGCCTTCCAATGCCTGTTGCACGGTAGGCAGTGCCAGCGCTTGTGTTTCGGCGTCTTCTGCCTCCACGTCACGCGGCAACTCCAACACAGCCCGCTTCTTTCCATTTACTTGTACCGCAACGTTCACTGCTTCGTCCAGCGTTAATTGCATATCGGCTTCCGGCCAGGCTTCTTGCGCGAGCAAAGTCTTTGTATCACAAAGGAAAGCCCACAAATGCTCGGTGATATGCGGCGCAAAGGGATGCAGCAATTGCAGCAACGTACGTGCCCCCTCAAAACGGACCGCATGCGCAGCACCATCCTCCGCAGAAACCTCCAAGGCTTCCAGCAAATTGTGCAATTCGCGTATCCGCGCGATGGCCTTGTTTAAGTGGAAGCCCGCAATGTCCTCACTCACACCCACCACGGTTTTGTGGATCGCCTTGCGCGCGGCAAGCAACGGCACGGCAAGTTCCGCCTCACCCCATGCGTTGGAACCTGCCGGTGCTTCTTCCTTCACTTTATGGACAAAGCGCCAGAGCCGATCCAAATATTTACGCGTGGCAGCCACGCCTTCCTTCGACCATTCCAAATCGCGCTCAGGCGGGCTATCGGAAAGCATAAAGACCCGCGCTGTATCCGCGCCGTAAGCCGCAATAATCTCAGCCGGGTTCACCACATTATGCTTGGACTTGCTCATCTTTTCCACACGCCCGGCCTCAGCAGCCTCGCCCGTTTCCTGGATCCGGTATTGGTCCTGGCCCACACGCTCCACCTCTTCGGGGAAAAGCCACTTGCCTTCCTTATCACGGTAGGTTTGGTGGCACACCATGCCCTGGGTTAGCAGCGCCTTAAACGGCTCGGCATGCGGAATCGGATAGCCGCAATGTTTTAACGCACGCGTAAAAAAGCGCGCATAAAGCAAATGCAGCACGGCATGCTCCACCCCACCGATATATTGCGCCACCGGCAGCCACCGGGCCGCCTCTTGCGCATCAAAAGCCTCCTCCGCGTGTGGGGAAACATAGCGCAGGAAATACCAGGAGGACTCAAAAAACGTATCAAACGTATCGGTCTCACGTTCGGCCTTGGCACCACATTTCGGGCAGGTAGTGTGCTTCCAGCTTGGATGGCGCGCCAGCGGGTTGCCGGGCACCGAAAAATCGGCATCCTCAGGCAAGGTCACGGGCAAATCCTCTTCTGGCACCGGCACCACGCCGCAATCCGGGCAGTGAATGACCGGGATCGGGCAACCCCAATAGCGCTGACGCGATACCCCCCAATCGCGCAAACGATAGGTAATTTTTCCAGTGCCACATCCAAGTGCTTCCAGCTTGGCAATCGCCGCCTTCTTCGCCTCAGCTACACCCATACCGTTTAAGAAGTCCGAGTGTGCCAGCACCCCATCCCCGGTATAGGCCTCTTCCAGTGTGGGTGATTCTTGCTCCGATTCTGGTACGACGACCTGCTGGATGGGTAGGTCATAGGCCTTCGCAAAGTCGAAGTCGCGCTGGTCATGCGCCGGGCAACCAAACACTGCGCCGGTGCCATATTCCATCAGCACAAAATTGGCAATATAAACCGGCAGGGTTTTGCCTTCCATAAAAGGATGCTGCGCGCGGATGCCGGTATCAATCCCGCGTTTTTCTGCGGTTTCAATCGCCTCGGCGGTCGTGCCAAGCGCCTCACACTCCTTGATAAAAGCCGCCACATCCGCGCGTTGCTCTTTCAAGCGTTGCGCCAGCGGATGCGTGGCCGCAATCGCGCAGAAAGCCGCACCAAACAAGGTATCAGGCCGCGTGGTAAAAACCTCCAGCTCCGGCTCACCTTGGGTGATCGCCTTATCGCCCTCAAGCGTAAAACGAATCGTCGCCCCTTCGGATTTCCCAATCCACTGCTCCTGCATGCGCCGCACTTTCTCCGGCCAGCCCTCGAGCTCACCAAGGCCTTGCAGCAAATCTTCGGCAAAGTCGGTAATCCGTAAAAACCATTGATGTAGCTTTTTGCGCTCGACCAACGCACCGCTGCGCCAGCCTCTGCCGTCCACCACCTGCTCATTGGCCAGCACGGTATGGTCCACCGGGTCCCAATTGACCGTGGCTTCTTTACGATAAGCAAGATCTTGCTTTAAAAAATCCAGGAACATCTTCTGTTCATGCGTGTAATAATCGGCGTCGCAGGTCGCAATTTCCCGCGACCAGTCGTAAGCCAGCCCAATCGATTGCAACTGCTCCCGCATCTGCGCCATGTTTTGCCGGGTCCAGGCTTCCGGATGCACCCCGCGCGCAATCGCCGCATTTTCCGCCGGCAGGCCGAACGCGTCCCACCCCATCGGGTGTAGCACCGCGTGCCCTTGCGCGCGTTTGGTGCGTGCGACCACATCCCCAATGGCATAATTGCGCACATGCCCCATATGAATATGACCCGAAGGGTAAGGAAACATTTCCAGCACGTAGTAGGGCGTGC
>JANQHP010000194.1 GCA_028282625.1 Rickettsiales bacterium
GAGAAATGCTCCTCTCCCGCGATGATCAGATGGTCGTGGATCAGCACATTAACCCCGGCACAGGCCTGGATGATCTGTTGGGTCATGGTGATATCCGCACGCGAGGGTGAAGGGTCGCCGCTGGGATGGTTGTGGACCAAGATGATAGCGGAGGCTTGCAGCTCCAGTGCACGTTTGACCACCTCACGCGGGTAAACGGGCGTATGGTCTACCGTGCCTTCTTGCTGCAATTCGTCGGCGATGAGGCGGTGTTTTTTGTCTAGAAAAAGGAGGCGGAACTGTTCGGTTTTGCGGTAGGACATGGCAGCACGGCAATAGTCGAGCAAGCTTTTCCAGGACTGGATCACCGGTTTGGCCTGCATTTCGGTGCGCAGCAGGCGGAGCCCGGCTTCTTGGGTAACTTTGAGGGTGGCAATGGCGGCCTCACCGATACCATCGATAGCTTCAAGCTGCTTCGGCTCGGCAGAAAGTACGGCCGCAAGGGAGCCAAAATGGGTGATAAGCGCTTTGGCCAGTGGCTTGACATCGCTGCGAGGAAAGGCGCCAAAGAGCAGCATCTCTAGGATTTCATAATCGGGCAGCGCGCTGCCGCCTTCTGCGGAGCGCTGCAAGGATTGCAGGAAACGGTGACGCAAGCGCTGACGATGTCCGTGATAGTGCGGGGTATCGGCCGGTTTTTTGGCGGGAGGAGGCTGGGAAGCAGGTGCGTCTTTATGCATGGGGGTAGCCTGGCTGCATGGTTAGAGGTCGCAAGGGTAGGTTTGCGCCAGTGCGCGCGTGAGCCCGGTCCATGCGAGCATCTTGCGCATTTGTGGGTTTTGATGGGCAAAACGCATGAAGGCTTCAATCATATCCAGCCATGTGGCGGTTTTGGGCGGGCATATGTTTCCCTTCCTGCCGCGGACTTTCGTCTGCACATCGTAGGTGTTTTTGACCCCGCGTATATAGCCATAGCACAGCCCATAGGCACGCTCATTGACCTGCTTGGGCCACTGGTTTTGCAAATAGTGTGGCAGCGGGTGGGTGTCATCTCCCTGGGCTTTGAGCACATGCAGGCAGGCCGAGGCCAAGCCTTCAATGGTGGCGATACGGATATCGTGATGTGGGTTTTCTTCGGATGGTTGTGCGGCGGCGGGTGCTGTTATGCAGAGGCTAAGACACAAGGCAAGCAGGTAGCGTGGCATGGTGTGGTGCTTGCGGGCGTTACCCATTGCGACGTGGTGGAAGGTCGGATGGATGCTCTATGTCACATAAAGTCACACCGATCTTATCCTCGATGACGGTAATATTCGCGCGGGCCACAGGATGGCCGTTGACCTCAACCATGAGTGGGTCTTCCTTGGGTTGCTTTAACTCCACAATGGCACCGCGCCCCAGTTTTAAAAACTGTTCGACAGAAAGCGACGCGTGCCCAAGCAGCACGGAGACCTCCATGGGTATATCCCCAAAGGCCTGGATATCTTCGGGCGTGACCGGGCGATCGCTAAAAGGTGGGCCGGCAGGCGGCTCTGTTTCGGTGCCGGCTTCTGCGGATGCATCGGCATCGCCCGCTGCTTCGGCAGGTGCTTCATCCTGAGGATTGGTCTCATTTTCAGGCGCTGCTTCGGTGGGTGGTGTGGTTTCGTTCACGTACTATAATTCACCATCATTTGTTGAAGCGATCATACTCCAAGCAAAGATGGTACGCAAGCAATGCCTATTCATTATTTGACAAAAGAAAAATACTTTGATAGTTGTGTGGGTCAGCAGGGTTTTGTTGCCTAAATGTTTGGCTAAACCTGAATGTTTGGCTAAAATGGATCGTTGTCCTTTTGACGCATCCCTACATTTCTTTTATTATGTGTGTTGCTTAAGGCTCTGATTTTGCAGATGCGCTGAATGCAGCTACATAATAAGGTGGTTCTCTTCTTTACCGAAGGAAAGCGCCCTTTTCTTTCAAAGTCTGCTGTTTCATTCTCTATTTTTTCCTTACCTTTCAAGTAGCATATCATGACCCAATCTCCTACGGCTGAAGACACGCCGGTTTCTAACGATTCATCTTCCAAAGCAGAAGCGCCAAAGGAAGCAGTGCTGACCATTACCAAAAAAGCAGATGCTTCAGATAGCAAGCCACAAGCCGCTGTTTCCAAGCGCCGTGGTCGCCCGCGCAAAACATCTGAAGCCGATGCGTTGCCGGAGCACGTGGAAGCAGGTGAAAACGCTTCTGCGGAGGCTGCAGGTGGGGAGAAAGGTAACCCTGGTGCGGCAGAGCCCTCCGGTTCTTCTGCGGGCAGTAAGGAAGAAAATACCCTTTATATCAAAGATTTGCGTAGCTTGCCACTGGAAGAACTTTCTGCCATGGCAGAAGAAGGTGGGATTGACCACGCGGGTTCGATGCTGAAGCAGGATTTGATTTTTGCCTTGCTGAAGAAGATGGCAAGCGTGGAAGGCAAGATTGTGGCCGAAGGTACGCTGGAAATGCTGCAGGATGGGTATGGTTTTCTGCGTTCACCTGAGGCGAATTACCGTGCGGGTCCGGATGACATTTACGTGCCACCTGGCATGGTGCGTCGTTTTGCTCTCAAGACTGGCGATACGGTGCAATGTAAGGTGCGCCCGCCCAAGAAAGGGGAGCGTTATTTTGCGCTGGTGCATATCGATACCATTAACGGGGATACGGTGGATAAGGCTCGCCGGAAGGTGAATTTTGACAATTTAACGCCGCTTTATCCCGATGCGCAGCTGGAGATGGAGCGCGAAGGGGCCGGCAAGCAAGGGCTCAGCTGCCGCGTGATTGATCTGGTGACACCGCTTGGTAAGGGGCAGCGTGCCTTGATTGTGGCGCCGCCGCGTAGTGGGAAAACGGTCTTGCTGCAAAATATTGCGAAATCGATTGAAGAAAACCATCCGGAAGTGGAGTTGATGGTATTGCTGATTGACGAACGTCCGGAAGAGGTGACCGACTTTTCGCGCTCGGTCAAAGGGGAGGTGGTGAGCTCGACCTTTGATGAGCCGGCACAACGTCACGTGCAGCTGGCGGATATGTTGATTGCCAAGGCCAGGCGGATGGTGGAGCATGGCAAAGATGTGGTGATTTTGCTGGATTCGATTACGCGTCTGGCGCGTGCCTATAACACGGTGGTGCCTTCTTCAGGGAAGGTGTTGACCGGTGGTGTGGATGCCAATGCGCTGCAACGGCCCAAGCGCTTTTTTGGTGCTGCGCGTAACATTGAAAATGGCGGCTCTTTGACGATTATCGCGACTGCGCTGGTAGAAACCGGTTCGCGGATGGACGAGGTGATTTTTGAAGAGTTTAAAGGAACCGGCAACAGCGAGATTGTGCTCGATCGCAAGCTGGCCGATAAGCGTGTGTTCCCGGCGATTGATATCCATCGTTCCGGTACGCGCCATGAGGAGCAGCTTTATGGCAAGGGCCAGATGCAAAAAGTGTGGGTGTTGCGCAAGATCCTCAACCCGATGAACACGATTGATGGGATGGAGTTCCTGCTCGATAAGATGAAGGGCAGCAAGACCAACGCTGATTTCTTTGAAGCGATGAACGGCTAGGTTGGCGTTTTTTTAGGGCTATTTGCCCTTGATTTTTCGATAAATATAGACCGTTTTTCGTTGCGCTTTTGGGGTCTAAAGCGCATAGTGGATGGCATCATAGATTCTAGGAAAAACATCGCACCATGACCGATAATCTTGCCCTTCCGACTCCTGATGTGGCCACTGCTCAGAGCGAGGCCTTGGAAGGGGCGGGCGCGGTTTCCCTTCACGCTGCGGATTTGAGCTTGTGGAGCATGGTGGCGGAGGCCAGTGTGGTGGTGCAGTTGGTGATGTTGTTGCTGGTGGTGGCCTCGGTGGTCAGTTGGGCATTGATTGTGGACAAGCATTTGTTGCTGCGTAAGGTGCTTTCGGGTGTGGAGGAGTCGGCCGGGCTGGTGGATGCCATGCCGCTTGAGCAGGCGATGGCGCATCTTGCCGACCGGGAGGACCCGCTGGCGCGTGGGCTGAAGGCTGCCTGGGCGGAGCGTATGTCGCCTCGGCTGAAACATTTGGCGTTGCCGCAGGTGCATGCCGCGTTGCTTGCGACTGCCGAGCATCAGGCAGAGCGCCGATGGTGGCAGCTTGGTGAGCGTATCGGCTTTTTGGCCACGGTGGGATCCACGGCGCCTTTTATTGGACTGTTTGGTACGGTGTGGGGCATTATGGACGCTTTTCAAGCGATTGCGATTACAAAAAACACCAGCCTGGCAGTGGTGGCACCGGGTATTGCCGAGGCATTGCTGGCCACGGCGATTGGTCTTTTTGCGGCGATTCCTGCGGTGATTTTTTACAATCGTTTTACTGGCATGATTGGCCGTATGGCGGAATATACGTCCCTTGTGATGGAAACCGCACTGCATCAGGTGGGCGCTGCACCGGTCCGGCCTAAGGAAGCGCCCGCGCCTGCAACACCGGAGCAGCGGTTGCTCTGATGGGTGCCACGCTTTCTTCGGGTGCCGGTTCGAGTCGACGCAGGCGGCGCAGGTCGGCTGCGCTGATGCAGGAGATCAACGTGACGCCCTTTGTGGATGTGATGCTGGTGCTGCTGAGTATTTTTATGGTGACGGCGCCGCTTCTTGCTAGTGGGG
>JANQHP010000203.1 GCA_028282625.1 Rickettsiales bacterium
CCACCGGCCGGCACACTCAGGCAGACTGGGCTTTCTTTCAGCCGGGCGGACAGTGTGACATCGGCGACATCCTCGCCGAGCTCCTCTTTAAAGAAGGCAAGCAGCGGGGTGTGCTCTTCTTTTTTTGCAGCGTCTTCGGATGCGGATTCTTCCTCTTTTTCGCTAGATTTCTTGCCCTCGTTTAAGGCATCCAAATCGACATCCGAGCGGGTGATGGAACATAGGGGCATGCCGCCATATTCGGTGACGACATTGACCCAGAAATCGTCCACGCTGTCGGTGAGTAGCAAGACATCAATCCCGCGTTCCCTAAAGCCTTCCATCTGGGGACTGGCAAGCGCGTGTTCCACATTTTCGCCGGTGATGTAGTAGATTTGCTCCTGGTCTTTTGCCACGGATGCTTGGTATTCAGCCAGGCTGATCCAGCTATCTGGCTTGTTCAAACTGCGAAAACGGCAGGCGCCAAGCAGTTCGTCGCGCGGCTCGGTGGCCTCGCATAGGCCTTCCTTGACGACGGCGCCGAAATTTTCCCAGAAAGAGGCATATTCCTCGGGCTGTTTCTCGGCTTTTTGCGTGAGTTCTTTTAATACACGCTTGGTGATGCCGCTGCGAATTTTGCGCAGCACCGCGTTATCCTGCACGGTTTCACGGCTGATATTAAGCGGCAAATCCTGGCTATCGATCACGCCGCGCAGGAAGCGCAAATAGCGCGGAATGAGCTCCAAGCCCTCTTCGGCGATAAACACACGCTTGATGTACAGCTTGACGCGCGTGGCACGGTCGGGGTGGAAGAGGTCAAAGGGTGGATGGGACGGAATGAAAAGCAGGTTGGTATATTCGATGACGCCTTCGACCTGATTGTGCAGGGTCATCCACGGGGTATCCTGGCCCATGAAGCTGACATCGCGGTAGAATTCGGCGTAGTCTTCCTCGGTGATGTCTTTCTTCGGCTTGGTCCAAAGCGCACTGCCGGCGTTCAGGCGCTCCGGCTCGGTGCCTTCCTCCTTGGCGATCCATACCGGGAACGCCACATGGTTGGAGTAGCTGGTGACAATATGCTTGATGCGGTGCGGGTCGAGATATTCCTCCATGCCCTCGCGCAGATGCAGCACGATCTTGGTGCCGCGCGCAAGCGTTTCGTTTGAGGGTGTGACGGTGAAGTGGTTATCACCCTTGGATTCCCAGACATGGGCTGATTTTGCGCCGGCAGCGCGAGAGTGGACTTCCACCTTGCTTGCCACCATGAACGAGGCATAAAACCCGACGCCAAACTGGCCAATCAGCTGCGCATCTTTTTGCTTGTCACCGGTCAGGCGTTCGGCAAATTCCTGCGTGCCAGAGCGCGCAATGGTGCCCAGATTTTTGATGAGGTCGGCGCGGCTCATCCCGATGCCGTTATCGGTGAGGGTCAGGGTGTGGGTAGCTTGATCGGGCGTGATGGTGATGGAAAGTTCCTCCTCGCCTTCTTCTAAAAGCTCCGGCTTGGTCAGCGCGTGGTAGCGCAATTTGTCGCAGGCATCCGAGGCATTGGAAATGAGCTCACGCAGGAAAATCTCCTGCTTTTCATAGAGCGAATGGATCATGAGATGAAAGATTTTGTCGGTCTTTGCATCAAAGCTAAATTGTTCTTGGGCGGCCATGCTTCAAGGCTCCTTGCTGGTAATAATGTGATATCAGCTCATATAGGTAAGGGATTGCCGCGTTTCAAGCATGAGCGGAGTGTGCACTCAGCTTTTGCGAGGAGTGAGCAAGCGCAATGCGGCAAAAAAGACGACGGCAGAAAGAGCAATCGTGCCCAATACGTGCAGCAATTGTGTGGTAAAGCCGGTTGCCACATGCATGGCACTCATCGCCCATAAGGCAAGGCACATCAGTGCACAGGAAAGGATGACGGCGATGCCAAAGTGTAGCCGTGGCAGGGCGCCTTCCTGCCAACCGCGCCGATGCATTGCGCGATATAAGAGCCAGCCCTGTAGCCAAGCCGCCAACGAGGTGGCTAGCGCCAGCCCCATATGCGGTGGTAAGCCAAAGGCAGGAAACTGCCAGATGAACAGGAGATTTAGCACCAGATTCATCAACAGGCCAAAGACCGCACATTGCACCGGCAGGGTGGTGTTGCCCTCGGCAAAACAGCGCGTGGCAAGCAGCTTGAGCCAGACAAAGGCCGGAAGGCCTATGGCGTAAGCTTGCAGTGCGAGGGCAACTGCATGGCGTGTTGCTTCCGTAAAGGCGCCGCGCTCAAAGAGCAGCGCAATGATAGGTTCTGCCATGAGGATAAGCCCTGCTGCAGCAGGCAGCACCAGCATCCAGGAGGTGTGGGTGGCTTGCAGTGCCTTTGCATGCGACGGGGTGTTTTGCGGGTGATGTGGTGCGTGTTTGGCTTTGGAAAGGGCTGGAAGGAGCGCGGTACCCATGGCGGTGCCAATCAGTGCGAGTGGCAATTGTGCGACGCGATCGGCGTAATAGAGCCAGGCAACCGCACCAGGGAAAAACGTGGCGATGAGGACATCGATCCATATGTTGATTTGCACCACACCGGCGCCAAGGATACCGGGTCCAAGGCGACGAAAAAACGCCTTCACGTGAGGGTTCGGCGCAGGCCAGGAGGGCAAGGCAAGCTGCTGATGGCGGAGTGTCGCTGCCACCATCCACAGCAATTGCACCACGCCTGCTGCCAGCACCGCCCAGCATAAGGACCATGCGATGGTCTCAGCCGGTGCCTCGGCGTTACCAAACAGGGTCGCAATCAGCACCACATTGAGCCATACTGGCACAAAGGCATAGGCTGCCATGCGCCCGTTTGCTTGCAGCCTTGCGGCTAAGAAAGAGGCCAGCGCGATGCAGGTGAGGTAAGGGAACGTGATGCGTGCAAAGGTCACTGCCTGGTCCATCAATGCGGCGTCGCGCTGCAAACCGGGTGCAAACAGGCTCAGAACGCCGGGCATAAAGAGCTCGGCAGCCAGCGTGAGGATGGCCAGCGCAATCAGCATCCAGGCAAGGCACAGGCTTGCCATGCGATTGCCAGCGGCTTGACCCTGTTTTTGTGCCTCATGGTAGCTTGGGACAAACGCGGCGGTAAAAGCGCCTTCGGCAAAGAGCCGGCGGAACATATTGGGCAATTTAAATGCGATCAAGAAAAGCTCTGCCATGACGCCGCTTCCAAGCCAGGCCGCCATGGCGATGTCGCGGACCAGCCCCAGCATGCGGGAGAGCAGGGTCAAGCTACTGACGGTCAAAAACGCAGGCAAGACATGCAAGGAACGTTTGGTCATAGGAGGCGCAATGGTTTTTCTTGCTTGAACTTGAAAAAGAGAAGAGGGCGCGGTGTATCCCTTGTTTTTTACGCTAGACGCTTGTCAAAAAGCGCGTATAACCAGACTATAGGCATCCGGTTTTCTTTTGTATATGGAATCTTGGAAACGATGGGTGAGGTGGCTTAGATGTCACTTTCTACCCATATCATGTAGGATTATGCCATGTTTCGTGTTATGACGTGCCCTTGTTTTGCTAGTCAGGTGGACTCTTAATGGTTGAAGCACTTGTTTTGGTTGCGTTGGGGCTTACGGGCCTGTTTCTGGGTGGCCATTGGCTGGTGGGCGGCGCGGTGTCGCTTGCCCGGCATCTGCGTGTGCCGCCGGTCATGATTGGGATGACGGTGGTGGCCATTGGTACCAGCGCGCCGGAATTTGTGGTGACGTTTAAAGCGGCTTTGGATGGGCATCCCGCCATTGCGCTTGGCAACATTATCGGGAGCAATATCGCCAATATCCTTTTGGTACTGGGGGTCAGCGCGCTTATTTTTCCTTTGAAAGTCAACCGTACCATCCTGCGGCGAGATGGGCCCATGATGTTGGGTGTGACCTTGCTGTTTGCTTATATGTGCCTATCGGGCGCGTTTGGTTGGCAAGATGGTTTGATGCTGGTCGGGCTTTTGCTGATTTTTACCAGCTACACCCTTTATTGCGCGTATATCCGGCGCAACAAGAAGGATTGCAGCCTGGTAGAAGAATTGCCGCCGGAGATCAGCTGGTTCAAAACCTTGGCTTTTTTGGTGGCGGGTGTGGTGATGTTGCCTGTTGCCAGTGGGCTGCTGGTGGAAGGAGCCAGCACATTGGCGCTGCTGGCGGGTGTTTCGGAAGCGGTGATTGGGGTGACGCTGGTCGCACTGGGTAGTTCGGCTCCTGAAGTGGTGGCTTGTTCGGTGGCGGCGTGGCAGCGGCATAATGATATTGCCGTGGGGAATGTGATCGGGAGCAATTTGCTCAATATTTTGCTGGGGATTGCGTTGCCTGCCTTAACGGTTGGTTTGCCCGTGGATCCGGTCTTTTTGGAGTTGGATGTGTGGGTCATGGTGGGCGCGACTCTGGTGCTGGCGCTTGCGATGCAATTGCTTGGCACGCTCTATCGACCTGTGGGTGCGGTTTTTTTGCTGGGGTATGTCGCCTACCTTACGACATTGTTACATCCGCTCTTGTAATTCATGCCTTCCATGGCATGATACGGCCCCACCATGAGCCAATAGGATACACACACGATGCCACACCTTGAGCACACGACCTACCGATGGGATATGATTGCGCGCCGCAAGGTGGCCTATATCCTTTCGCTTGCGCTTCTTGCGGGCACGCTGTTTTTGCTTGCCACGCGCGGGCTTTCCTTTGGCATTGATTTTACCGGCGGGGTGGTGATGGAGATTCAGGTGGCACCGGCGCATGATCTGGCACCGCTGCGCGGGGTATTGAACGACGCGGTGGATGGTGAAGTGACGCTGCAACAATTTGGTGCGCCGGGGCAGTGGATGCTGCGCTTTAAGCAGGCAGAAGAGGTGGAGTTGGTTGCAGGCGAGTCCGGTGGTATTGATGCGATTGAAGCGGTGAAACAGGTGCTGCAGGCCGAGCTGGATGGGCCGATTGATTATCGTCGGACCGACCAGGTGGGGCCGCAGGTGGGCAGCGAGCTGATTCAGGCGGGGGTGTTGGCGCTTATGCTCTCCTTTGCGGCGATGATGGCCTATATTTGGCTGCGTTTTGAGTGGCAATTTGGCTTAGGCGCGCTGCTGGCTTTGTGGCACGATGCGATTCTTACATTTGGGTTCTATAGCCTGCTGGGCCTGGAATTTAACCTGACCTCGGTGGCGGCGTTGCTGACGATTATCGGGTATTCCATCAATGATTCGGTGGTGATTTATGATCGTATTCGAGAAAATCTGCGTAAATACAAAAAGATGCCGATGACGGAGCTGCTGAACCATAGTGTGCACCAAACGCTTTCGCGGACCTTGCTGACCGCAGGCACCACGTTGGTGGCGTTGCTCGCGCTGGTGCTGCTGGGTGGAGAGGTGCTGTATGGCTTTAGCATTGCGGTGCTGTTTGGGGTGGTGATTGGGACCTATTCTTCGATTTTCATTGCTGCGCCGGTGTTGCTGTGGTTGCCGGTGCGCCCGGAAAATCCTGCGGCTCCGAAGAACACGGATTCATAAGCCGGACAAAGGGATGCGTGTTATTCGCCACCCGCATGATTGCCCGGATGCTGCCCGCGCGGCGGTGGTGGCACTTGGTAATTTTGACGGTTTGCATGTGGGGCATCAGAAGGTGCTGGCTGCGGTGAAGGCAGAAGCGGTAGCGTGTGGCGCGCCGGCCGGCTTGCTTTCTTTTTATCCGCATCCTTCACGCGTGCTTCGCCCGCATGCGTCGGTGTTGCAGCTGCTTCCTGTGCGCCAGAAACTCCAAATGCTTCAAAAAATGGGCATGAATGTGCATTTTTGTGTGCCGTTTACACAAGATTTGGCTGTGCTTTCTGCAAGGGCGTTTGTGGAGGAGGTGCTGTGCGCACAGCTTGGGGTGCGGCATGTGTTTGTGGGCAAAGATTTTGCGTTTGGCAAGCAGCGTAGTGGCAATGTGGCGATGCTTGCAGCATGGTCGCGCGAGTTTGGGTACGCGCTGACCGAGATCGCGCTGCATCAGGAGGGTGGTGATGTGGTGTCTTCGACCGCGATTCGTCAGGCGATTGTAGCGGGGGATGTGCACGCGGCCGCGTGTCTTTTGGGCAGGCCGTATGCGCTTTATGGCAGGGTCCAGCGTGGCGCGCAACGTGGGCAGACGCTTGGTTTTCCTACCGCCAACATACGCATGCGCCCGCAGGCCGCGTTGCCGGCCAAGGGAGTGTATGTGGCAGAAGTGGTGATGGAAGAAGCGGCCAATACGCATCCGGCAGTGGTCAATATTGGAACGCGTCCGACGGTGCATGCCGGGTCGGAGATATGGTTGGAGGCGCATCTGCTTTATGGCACGCATGCGCTTTATGGTAAGCGTTTGGAGGTGCGGTTGCTGGAGCATGTGCGGACGGAGCAGCGTTTTGATTCGGTTGAAGCGTTGCAGGCGCAAATTCAGCGTGATGGTGAGGCCGCAAAGCGCTATTTTGAGCAAAACAGGCGGCAGAAAAAAGGGGAGACACACCATGCACGTGCCTAAAACATCGTATCACGCGGCGCGTTTGGTAGGGATTTTGGTGCTGCTTTGCGGTGTGGCGCTGGACCAAATCCACAAGGCCATCATGCTTTACTGGGTAGAAATGCCGCTTCGGCCTCCCATTGAGGTGACCTCCTTTTTTAATTTGGTGATGGTGTGGAACCCCGGCATTAGCTTTGGGATGTTTCGTGATATAGCGAACGGCCCCACGATTTTGATAACGCTGGCGCTGGTGATTGTTGTGTGGTTGCTGTGGTGGATGTGGGGTGTGGCCAGGCGCGGCGAGGCGGCGGCACTTGGGCTCATCATTGGTGGTGCGCTTGGGAATGTGGTGGACCGTATCCGTTTTGGCGCGGTGGCCGATTTTTTTGATTTTCATATTGCAAACCTGCACTGGCCAGCGTTTAATATTGCCGATAGTTTGGTGTTTATGGGGGCGATAGGGTTGATGGTCTATGCGTTTTTCCCTGAGCAACAGGAAACGGCATCGCAAAAAGACAAGCCAGCCGAGGAAGAAAAAGGATAAGCATATGGTGCAGCAGAGCAGCAACAGGATGATTTTGTTGAGGAGTGTGGCGGTGTTGACCCTCTGCCTTGGTGGCCTTGCGGCGTGTAGCGGCGCCGAGGTGAAACGGAATCTGGGCCTGACCAAGGAGGCACCGGATGAATTTATGGTGCTTTCGCGGCCCAAGCTCAGTGTGCCGCCTGACTTTACGCTAGCTCCTCCAACAGGCGATGCGGGTCAGGTGCCTAGAAGTTTGGTGCCCGAGCAGGCGCGTGCGCAGTTGATTGGCATGCCAAAAAGCGCGCCGTCTGGGGCAGAAGCTTCGCAGGCTTCAGCAGGACCAGCCGAGCAGCTATTGCTTCAGCGTAGTGGTTATGACGCGGCACGTGCCAAGGAGGTGCGCACGCTTTTAAGGGACGAGGCATCGCAAGATCAGGAAGAAGAAAGCCTGGTCAAGCGTTTGCTTTATGACCCCAAGGCTCCCGATCCGATTGTGGACGCCGACGCCGAGCGCACGCGGGTTTCCACCCAGCAGCGTGAAGGGGCAACGGTGACCGGAGAAGGGGCTGCAGTGATTGAGGTGGAGCCACCCACCCCGCTTCAGCAGATCATTGAGCGTATTGAGCAATAGCAATATGTCTGCAGGCGCTGCAACGTCTCCTACTGCAGGTCAGTCTGGTTCCCCCATACGCATTTTATCGCCTGTGATGGTCAACCGCATTGCGGCGGGTGAAGTGATTGAACGCCCTGCTGCTGCGGTCAAAGAGCTGGCGGAAAATGCGTTGGACGCGGGTGCGACCAAGGTGGATATTGTGCTGGAGGCCGGCGGGAAAAACCGGATTATGGTGCGTGATAACGGTGTGGGCATGGCTCCCCAGGAGTTGGAGCTTGCTATTTTGCGTCACGCGACCTCCAAGCTGCCGCAAGATGATTTGATGCAGATCCAGCATTTTGGTTTCCGTGGGGAGGCCTTGCCTTCGATTGGTTCGGTCGCGCGACTTACGATCACAAGCCGGCCGCAAGCGGCAGAACAGGCCGCTTCGATTAAGGTGGAAGGCGGGCAAGTGCATGCGTTGCAGCCGGCTGCAGGCGGGGTAGGAACCACGGTGGAGGTGCGGGATATGTTTTTTGCCACGCCGGCGCGGCTGAAATTTTTAAAGTCCGACCGGGCCGAGCAGCAGCATGTGGTGGATGTGGTCCACCGGCTGGCGATGGCGCATCCTTTTGTGGCGTGGTCTTTGATGGCAGATGGCAAAAAGCGAGTGGTGCTTGCGGCGCAAGAAGGGGACGCAGAAGAGGCGCGCTTGCTGCGCCTTGGGGATATTTTAGGCCAAGGGTTTATGGAAAACGCGCTGCCGGTCAAGGCCGAGCGGGAGGGCTATCGCCTGGAAGGGTTTGCCAGCCTGCCAACCTTTCATCGGGGAACAAGCACGGCGCAATATCTCTTTTTAAACGGTCGCCCGGTGAAAGACCGCCTGTTGCTTGGTGCGGTACGGGGGGCCTATCAGGATTTTCTCGCGCGTGGGCGGCACCCGGTGCTGGCGTTGTTTTTTACCTGTGAGGCCCAGGATGTGGATGTGAACGTGCATCCGGCCAAGGCGGAGGTGCGTTTTCGTGAAGCGGATAAGGTGCGCGGCTTGCTGGTTTCTGCCCTGCGGCACGCGCTGGCAGAAGCGGGCTTCCGGGCTTCCACTTCCACGGCGCAGACCGCGCTTGCGGCCTTGCAGCCTGGTGTGTTGCCCCAAAATGCTGCGGTGCAACATGATTCGGCGACGCAAGAGGCGGGCCCGCTGACCTCGCTCTATCAGGTGCCCGAAGGGGATGGTGCAGGTGCCAGGGAGCGGGCAGTAGGTGGGTTTACGCCAAGCGTTGCCTCGCGTCCGCGGATGCAAGCTTCCACCTTGTTTCCTGCGCATGCAACGCCGCCTGCCGCACCCGGTGAGCCTGCCGCGCATGCCGCAAGCGACGATGCGGTATCCTACCCTTTGGGTGCGGCGCGGGCCCAGCTGCATGCGACCTATATTGTGGCGCAGACTGAGGATGGCTTGGTGCTGGTGGACCAACATGCGGCGCATGAGCGGCTGGTCTATGAGAAAATGAAGGCGGCACTGGCAGAGTCGGGCATTGCGCGGCAAATGCTGCTGCTGCCGGTGGAGGTCACCCTGGGGCCGGCGGAGCGGGACGGCTTGCTGGCAGAACGTGAGATACTGGCCACGCTTGGCTTTGTGCTGGCACCTTCGGGCGAGAACGTTGTGTGTGTGACAGAGGTGCCGGCTCTGCTGGACAAGGTGAATGTGGCGCATTTGGTGAAGGATTTGGCCGACGATATACTGGAAAGCGGGCAAGGGCTTTCCTTGCAGGAAAGGCTGGAGCATGTGTGCGGGACCATGGCCTGCCACGGGAGTATCCGTGCGGGCAGAAGGCTGCATCTTGAGGAGATGAATGCGCTCCTTCGCGAGATGGAAAACACGCCTTTTTCGGGGCAATGCAACCACGGACGGCCAACCTATGTCGCCCTGAAACTGGCCGAGATTGAGAAATTATTTGGACGGCGTGAATAGCAGGTCTTTGATGGCGGCTCCTTCCTCGTTTGCCCCCTTTTCGTTGCAGAGAAAGCAGCTTCAGCTTGATAGGGCGGCGGCACATATGGCTTCGCATCCTTTGTGGCGTATGGCCACGCAGCGCTTGGCCGAACGCTTGGCGGATGAAATGGTGGACATATTTCCTCGTGTGGCCGAGATAGGGTGCCGTACCGGTGAACTGGCCGAGCTGTTGCAGGGAAAGGTGGGACAGAAGCGCTATATACAGCTGGATCTTTCCGCCAACATGCTGCAGCGCAACATGCATCCTGCAGGACGTGCGCAGGCGCACCCGGAATGGCTGCCGCTTTTGCCTCACAGTGTGGATTTGGTGGCAAGCGTGTTCTGCCTGCATTGGCTGAACGACATTCCTGGTGTGCTGGCACAAATTCATCGCTCGCTGGATGCAGGCGGAGCGTTGGTGGCCACCGTGTTTGGGGCGCAATCGTTAACAGCCTTGCGTGAGGTGTTGATGCAGGCCGAACTGGAGGAAAAAGGTGGCGCGGCGTTGCGTATGGCACCGCTTCCCACCGCGCAGGATATGGCTGGGTTGCTGCAGCGTGCGGGGTTTATTGAGCCGGTGACCCACAGTGAAACGGTGACGATGCTTTACGAAAATATGTGGGATCTGATGCATGATCTTCGTGCTATGGGTGAAAATGCTGCAATGCAACATGCTTCTGCTTTGCACCTGGCAACGGTGAAGAAGGCCGAGGAGCTTTATCGCAGGAAATATGCCAGGCCCGATGGCAGCCTGCCGGCTTCGTTTGAGATCATTGAGTTGGTGGGGTGGAAGAAATAAGGGGTTTTGAAGCATCGGATGATGGATGCTGGATGCTGGATGGAAGGAGGGTGCGTGGCACCTCTTTATCGGAGCGCTTTAGCGCGACTAGGAGCAACGCGACGCGGCGCACGTGCGCCGGCGGGGGATCACAAGGG
>JANQHP010000015.1 GCA_028282625.1 Rickettsiales bacterium
GGTGATGGCAACGCGGAACGAGGTGCTGTATCTCCTGCGTGCGCATGCGCCCGATTCGGGCCTTCCCGCCTGTTACTATGTGTTGCTGAAAAAGGAAAAAGCGCCGCTTTTCAAGCATGCGGTGGAGCATAAAGAGAGCCTGAATATCTATGATTTTGGGGCAAAAATCATCGGATCGTGCTACGGCGAGGAACCGACCGAAGCGCTGAAAGAAAAAGCCCGCGAAAAAGGCTGGCCGGTTTAGGTTCCAGGGGTCAGGAGTCAGGATGGTGCGTGGGTGCTTCAACCGGAGTGCGGTTTGCCGCGCGAGTAGGAGTAACGCCCCTGCTTTTAAAAACGCACACCCCCTTTGCCCGTTATCCCGCGGTCAAGCCACGGGATGACGATTTTTAAGTCTAACCCCCTCACCCGGACACTAAAGTGTTCACCCTCTCCCCCGCTGGGGAGAGGGGATATAAGGCGTACTGGATCCCGTGGTTAAACCACGGAATGACGACGACTGGGGCGCTTAGCTCGCCTTTTTCTTCTTCGTTTCTTTGGCGCTATCCTCTTTGGTGCTCTCTTCTTTGGATGAGGCCTCTTCGGTTTTGTCTTCCTTCACCTCTTCAAACTCGGCGTCGACCACGCTGTCGTCTTTGGTTTCTTCGGAAGATCCTTCCGCGCTCTCTTCGGCTTGCTGCGCCTGGTAGACCGCCTCACCGAGCTTCATGGAGGCTTCAGAAAGAGACTGGACGCCTGCTTCGATCTTAGAGACATCGTCGGACTCGATGGTGTTGCGAAGCGTGTTGATAGAAGATTCGATCTTCGCGCGTTCTTCTTCCCCAATTTTTTCGCCGTACTCCTTCAGGCTCTTTTCGGTGCTGTAGATCAGGGTATCAGCCTGGTTTTTGGCTTCGACTAAGGCTTTGCGGTTTTTGTCTTCTTCCGCATGCGCTTCAGCGTCCTTGATCATGTTTTCGATGTCGGTGTCGCTTAAGCCGCCTGAAGCCTGGATGGTGATCTTCTGCTCCTTGCCGGTGGCTTTATCCTTGGCAGAGACGTTGACAATGCCGTTGGCGTCGATGTCGAAGGTCACCTGGATTTGGGGCATGCCGCGCGGTGCGGGTGGAATTTCTTCCAGGTTGAACTGGCCCAGAATTTTGTTTTCGGCCGCAATTTCACGCTCACCCTGGTAGACCCGGATGGTCACCGCAGTTTGGTTATCGTCCGCAGTGGAGAAATCCTGGGTTTTTTTGGTTGGGATGGTGGTGTTGCGCTCAATCAGACGCGTGAACACACCGCCAAGCGTTTCAATGCCAAGCGAAAGCGGGGTGACATCGAGCAGCAGGACATCCTGCACGTCTCCTTCCAGCACGCCGGCCTGGATCGCGGCACCAATGGCGACCACTTCATCCGGGTTCACGCCTTTATGTGGCTCGCGTCCGAAGAACTCTTTCACGGTATCGATGATTTTGGGCATACGGCTCATGCCGCCGACCATCACGACTTCTTCAATGTCGCCTGCGCTAAGGCCGGCATCTTTGAGCGCTGCCTTGCATGGCGCGATGGTGCGCTCCACCAGATCTTCCACCAGGCTTTCCAGCTTCGCACGAGAAATCTTGATGTTCAGATGCTTAGGCCCAGAGCTATCGGCGGTGATATAGGGCAGATTGACTTCGGTTTCCATAGAGGTGGAAAGCTCGATCTTGGCTTTTTCGGCCGCTTCTTTGAGGCGGGTCAGCGCCATGGTATCCTTGCGGAGGTCGATGCCGCTTTCCTTCTTGAACTCATCGGAGAGATAGTTGAGCAGGCGTCCGTCAAAATCTTCCCCACCGAGGAAGGTATCGCCGTTGGTGGATTTCACCTCGAAGACGCCATCGCTGATTTCTAGAATGGAGATATCAAAGGTACCCCCACCGATATCGTAGACGGCAATGGTTTTGCTCTCTTTTTTATCCAGGCCATATGCCAAGGCGGCCGCGGTAGGCTCATTGATGATGCGGAGCACCTCCAGACCGGCGATTTTTCCGGCATCTTTGGTAGCTTGACGCTGTGAGTCGTTAAAATAGGCGGGGACGGTGATGACCGCCTGGGTCACTTCTTCGCCGAGGAAATTTTCGGCGGTTTCTTTCATTTTACGCAAGGTGGCCGCACTGATCTCGCTTGGCGAGTATTTCTTGCTGCCGGCTTCCACCCACGCATCACCATTTTTGCCTTTGACGATTTTATAGGCGACTTTTTCCTGGTCTTTCTTGGTTTCCGGGTCGTCATAATTCCGCCCGATCAGACGTTTGATGGCATAGAGCGTGCCCTTAGGGTTGGTGACCATCTGGCGTTTGGCTTGCTCGCCGACCAATTGCTCTTCCTTATCGTTAAAAGCGACGATGGAAGGGGTCGTGCGGTGCCCTTCCTGGTTTTGGATGACGGTTGGGTTTTTATCGTCGTTAAACGCCACGCATGAATTGGTGGTTCCTAAATCAATGCCGATTACTTTTCCCATGACAACTCTCCTCTTAAATGCTTGGGTCTTACTTAAGTGGGGGCTTGGCCCCTTCATGTTTGCTTGTGAGACTGTATATAGGTCTTAGAAAACCTATTCCAAGGGGTTGGTGTGAATTTGATGGGCTGTGGTTGTTTTTTAACCCGAACGCAGATAGCGAATGGATTGGTCGTAGCCAAACAGGTGTAGCAGGATTTGGACGGCTTTGCCGCGCGTGCTGGCAAGCGTTGGGTCTTGTGCAAGCAGCGCAGTGGCTTCCTGATGAGCCGATTGCACCAGGGGCGCGTGTTCGGGGAAGCGCGCCAAGCGGAAGGAGGCGACCCCGCTTTGCTCGGTGCCAAGCATGTTGCCGCTGCCGCGCAAGCGTAAATCTTCTTCGGCAATGGCAAAGCCATCCTCGCTTTTTCGGAGGATGTGCAAGCGTGCGATGCCATTTTCGCTGAGATTTTGGCTATAAAGCAGCAAGCAGGTGGAAGCTACGCTGCCACGCCCTACGCGTCCGCGCAACTGGTGGAGCTGGGCTAAGCCAAAACGCTCGGCTTGTTCGATCACCATGATGGTGGCATTGGGGACATCGACCCCGACTTCAATCACGGTGGTGGCCACCAAGATGTCGCAGCGCCCGTCCCGAAAGTCCTGCATGCAGGCATCACGTTCTTTTTCGGGCATCTGGCCATGGATGAGGCCAATATGATGGGAGGGCAGGACGGATTTTAAGGTGGCAAAGCGCTCCTTAGCACTGCCACTTTCTTTGAAATCCTGGTTTGCGTGGTGCTGTTCCTCTTCTTCGGGTGGGTCAATGCGTGGACACACCCAGTAGATCTGGCGATTTTCTTTTAAGGCGCGGCGGAGGCCATCGATCACCTCGAGGATACGAGACAGGGCGATGGTGCGGGTGTCGATCTTCTGCCTTCCAGGCGGTTTTTCATCCAACACGGAGATTTGCATGTCGCTATAGAGCGTGAGGGCTAAGGTGCGCGGAATGGGCGTGGCGGTCATCAGCAGGATGTGTGCGGCGGTACCCTTTTCGGTTAAGGCCAGGCGCTGCTTCACCCCGAAGCGATGTTGTTCATCCACCACGATCAGCCCGAGATGGGGAAAGGTCACGCCTTGCTGAAACAAGGCGTGGGTGCCGATGATCAGGTCAATTTCCCCTTGGGCCAAGGCATGTTGGAGGGTTTTCTTCTCGCTGGCGGGTAGCTTGCCTGTGAGGCAGGCGATGCGCGGTGGATCGCCTTGCCACGCTGTGCGGTGGATCAGGTCTTGGATCCATGCTTCATGCTGGCGGGCGAGCAGGTCGGTAGGTGCCATGAAGGCGCCCTGGTACCCTGCTTCTATGACGTGGAGCAGGGCGGCAAGGGCAACCACGGTTTTGCCGCTGCCCACATCCCCTTGCAGCAGGCGCACCATGCGCGAGGGTTGCCGCATGTCATCCACGATCTTTTTAATGGATGTGTGTTGCGCATTGGTGAGGGAAAAGGGGAGGGAGGTTTGGGTCTGCTGCCATAGACTGCCTTGGGCCAGGATGGGGTGGCCTGGCTGTGTTTCGATATGTTGACGTGACACCAGCAGTGCCAGCTGATGCGCAAGCAGTTCGTCGTAGGCAAGCCTTTTTCTGGCAGGAAAGTCCGGTTCTAGCGCAGCGTTGCTTTCGGGTTGATGGGTCTGTTGCAGGGCGCTCTGCCAATTCGGCCAGTGATGCTCCTTGCAGGTGGCTGGGTCAATCCATTCCGGCAGGTCAGGCAGTTGCGGCAGAATATGCGCCATGGCCTTGTGCAGCAGGGCGTGGTTCACCTGACGTGCCAAGGGATAGCGCGGCTCGATGCCAAGGAGGCTTTCGGCTTTTTCAGGCGAAACGATGCGGTCTGGATGCACCATTTGCCAGGTGCCTTCGTAGCGCTCGATGCGTCCACTGACCAGCCGCTCTTGCCCTTCAGGCAGGACGCGTGTGAGATAGTTGGGCCGTGCGTGGAAGAATGTGAGGGTAAGCCCAAGCACGTGCGGTTGATGGAGCAGGATGCATTGCACGCGGTAGGGCAGGTTGCGCGCTTTGCCACGATTTGGCGGTGGGTAGTGCGCCCCGACGCGGACCTGCAGGGTGACCATCTGCCCTTCGCACGCATCGGATAAGGTGGGCATATATCGGCGGTCGATCAGGCTGGTGGGCAGATGGCGCAGCAGGGCCCAGATGGTATCTTCTCCGCATAGGCGCTGCAGTGCTTTTTGACGGGCCGGCCCGATGCCCGGTACGCTGGCAAGGGAGGCAAAGAGTGGGTCCAGCAGGGAAGGGCGCATAGGTGCGGATT